>NZ_JCBANC010000046.1:0-53029 GCF_059760815.1 Achromobacter sp. 1012554356
GGCGCGGGGGCGGGCGCGGGCGCTGCGGGGCTGTCATCGTCGTCGTCATTGGAGCAGCCGGACAGCGCGCCCATGGCGGCCGCGCTGGCGCCCAATGCGGCGATGCCGGTCAGAAAGCCCCGGCGGGTGGCGCGTACGGGCGTTGCGCTGGAGTCGTCCTGCGAAGGTTCTCCAGTGCTTTTGTCTTTGTCGGACATGAAAGGTCTCTTAAGCTTGCGGATGACGTGGCGCACTGTCATTGCGTCACGAAAATCGCCGGATGACAGCCGGCATCGTTAACGGCCGCTAGGCTAAAGAGACAAGGTTCTATCGGTGTGACCATCCGCTGTCGGGAAGCTGTACGCAGCCATCTGCGCGCCGCCCAACTTGCGCATCTTGCGAAACAACGCTATTATTCAAGGCTTGCTTTTTCAAGCGCCCGTAGCTCAGCTGGATAGAGTACCTGGCTACGAACCAGGGGGTCGTAGGTTCGAATCCTGCCGGGCGCACCAAGTTTTTTGTTGTAGTTCGCGCAATGCGCGGATCGGCAGAAAAGAAGACGAAAAAAGCAGCCGTAGTGAAGTGAAAGTTGCAATAAGAACAGTGCGGTAAGACGTTCTCTGCAAAAAGTTCTGCTCCACTACAAACATGGCACGATTATTCTGATATAATTTTGCCTCTTTGCCGGAGCGCCCGTAGCTCAGCTGGATAGAGTACCTGGCTACGAACCAGGGGGTCGTAGGTTCGAATCCTGCCGGGCGCACCAAACATCACGGTCTAAACACCGCGATGCAAAAAGCGGCAAAGAAAATGGAAAGGCCTTTGATCTTGAATCAAAGGCCTTTTTGTTTTGTGCGGCACTTGTTTTGTGCATCGCTGGTTTTGTGCATCACCTGCTTTGTGCATCACCTGTTTTGCGCGTCACTGGTTTTGCACTGCACTGCACATTAATGTGCGGCCTCTTCTTTCTCTTTCGATTCTGGCTTGTCGTCCGCGTCATCGAAGCCCCAATCTCCGAATAGATACCAATCGTCGCCGAGCGATTCCGCCGGGTGCATGGTGCGGCCCGAGCCGTTGCCACAGGCCATGGAATCGGTGGAGCAGTATCGGTCGCAGCCCCAGCAAATGCGTTCGGGGTGTTTGGGATGCAGGGGAAACTTCTTGGCCATGCTGTCTGCCTGATGTGTTCTTGTGGAACTGAGCGTACTGCGCACGGGCCATGCGTTTCATTGACATCTCGCAAACCCACGGGCGCCACTTGCCGAGACCCGATTTAAACGGGGTCGATTTGCATGGCACGATTCTTTCGTGTTATAAACACGCCTCTTTCGGGGCGCCCGTAGCTCAGCTGGATAGAGTACCTGGCTACGAACCAGGGGGTCGTAGGTTCGAATCCTGCCGGGCGCACCAACTTATTCGAGATCATGCTGCACAGCATGATTTCTGCCAGAAAAACGCAGCAATGCGTACGCAAAAGCGGCTTGATGAATTCATCAAGCCGCTTTTTTTTTGTCCGCTTGTCTTGTCAGCGTTTTTCAGTGCCCGCCGCCGGTTGGCGGGTGCTCATTGCGGCACGGCATCACCACACCCGATACACCCGCCCGGTCTGCGCGCCTTCGACGCTGCGGCTGTAGGCCAGCGCGACACGGCTGGCGGGGGCGGCTTCGAAGCCCTGGAAGTACGGACCATAGTTGTTCAGCGACTCTTGCAAAACGGTGGGGCTGACCGCGTTGATGCGGATGCCTTGCAGTTCCACGGCCGCGCCGCGCACGAAACCGTCGATGGCGCTGTTGACGGCGGCCGCGTTCGCGCCAAAGCGGATGGGCTCATCGCTCAGGATGCCGCTGGTCAGCGTGATCGAGCCACCCGCGTTGACGTAGTGCTGGCCGATGAGGGCCAAGTCGACCTGGCCCAGCAGCTTGTCATGCAACCCAACCTTGAACTGGTCAGCCGTCATGTCGGCGATCGGGCCAAAGTGCAGGCTGCCGGTGGCGGAGACGATGGCATCGACCTTGCCCACGCGTTCGAACAGGCTGCGGATGCTGTCGCTACGGGTGACGTCGACCTGGTATTGGCCGCGAGTCTTGCCCACCGCGATGATGTCGTGCCGCTGGCCGAGTTCGCGGGCGATCGCGCTTCCGAGGGTGCCGCTTGCGCCGATGAGGATGATCTTCATGGGTTCTCCGTGGATTGTTGAAATGGGCGCGCCGGCAAGGGCGCCAACGCATGGACGCATTCTGCGCCCCGCATTCCGTCCGAAAAATCCTAGAATTGTTGGATCAGTCAACACTCGGAGTGCGTAATCCATGGATCGCCTGCTCAGCATGGAAGTTTTTGTGGCCGTGGTCGAGCTGGGCAGCCTGTCTGCCGCCGCGGTGCAACGGGATATGTCGCCGGCCATGGCCGCCAAGCACGTCAAGGGCCTGGAGGAGCGGCTGGGATTGCGGCTGATGAACCGCACGACGCGGCGCCAGAGCCTGACCGAGGCGGGGCAGGCGTACTTCGCGCGCTGCAAGACGATCCTGGCCGACATCCGCGACGCCGAGCAGGGTGCCGAGGCGCTGCGTTCGGCGCCGCGCGGCCATCTGCGCATCACCTCGTCGGTGTCGTTCGGTTCATTCGCGCTGGCGCCGGCTATCGCGGACTACCTGTCGATCTATCCGGACGTCAGTGTGGAGCTGTCGTTGAGCGACTTGGTCGAAGACGTGGTGGCGTCGCGTTTCGATGTGGCGCTGCGTATCGGCGAACCCGCAGACTCCGGCCTGGTGGCGCGCCGCATCGGGCTCTATCAGATGATCGTCTGCGCGGCACCGGCATATCTGGAGCGCTACGGCACGCCGGCCGTGCCAGGTGATCTGGCGCGGCATCAGTGCCTGGACTTCTCGCATTGGAGCCGGCGCACCGGCTGGAGGCTGGGCACGGACGAAGGCGGAGAGATGGGGTATCCGGCGGGGCGGTTCGTGTCGAACAACGGGCAGGCGCTCAGGCAGGCCGCACTGGCGGGCTTTGGCATCGTGCTGCAGCCCGAACTGCTGCTGGCCGACGATGTGCGCGCCGGCCGCCTGGTGCCCATCCTGCAGCCTTACTGGCCGGTGGCCCGGCCCATCACGCTCTTGTATGCGAAGGACCGCCAGGCCCCGCCCAAACTCACGACATTCGTGGATTTTGTGGTGACGCGCTTTGGGCGGTAGCGGGGGGGCGGCAACGGCGGCTGTCAGGCGCGTCGTCGGTCCACCGCGGTCAAGGACGTGCCGCTCTTGAGAAGTTGATAGGTCTGGCCGCCCAGCCACGCGACTTTTTCACCGGAACTGGTGCGGCAGACGCAGTGTGTCTTCGGGTCGAAGCGCGGCGTGCCCAGCGCGGAATACGCGCCGGGATCGGAAACGAAACGTTCGATGCGATACAACGTGCCATCCGGCGATGTGGCGAGCACGTCGGTCAATCGTCTTGCGGTGCCGAGCATATTCAATACCTCCATGCGCGGGCCGTCAGGTGTCGGCGCCAAAGTCGTTTGAACAATTCATGGCGCGGGCGCGGGGCAATGCCTCGCGCGCAGCGCTAATGAAACTGTCCGCCTAACAATGAATCATCGAGTTGTTCCGGCGAAACGCCCAGGGCCTCGGACACGCGGTCAAGAATCACCTGCCGGGGCCGCGGGCGCGGCCGTTCCAATTCAATATAGATGGAGTGGTCTACGCCAAGGCGGGCAGCCATGTCAGCAGTGCTGATATTCAGATGCTCGCGCCAGGCGCGGATCAGGCTCCAATCGTTGCCGGTTTTTAGATTGACTACAGCGGGCGGCAGGCGAGCTTGGGCCCCTGCAAACTTTTTGCGTGAGGGGCTCGGCGCGGATGCCGGCTTTTCATCGCTCGGGGCGGAGACGCTGTGACGCGACTCGCCTCGAGGTGTCGTGTGTGCCGTGACGGCGAAAAAGACGGCGCCGCCATTCAACTGGCGGTATTCGTCGTTGCCCACCCAGCACAGCGTTTCGCCGTTGTCGAGCTTGCATTCGCAATCCAGATGGGTGTTGCTGGGCATGCCTTCGAGCAGGGCGATGGTTTCCGTGGTCGTGGCGTGCCGCACCACACGGTGCAAGACACCGTCTGGCGAACGTACGAAGACGTCAGGAAGTCTCCAGGAAAACGGAATGATCATCTCCAAAAGCGAAGCCCATTACACCACTGTCTACCGCGGTTGTAATGGTGAATTTGGGGGTTTCCCCGCAAGTGTCGCGCGCGTGTCATAGCTGTGTGTTTCGGTTACCACGGATCCTCACCAAACCTCGCGGCGGCTAGCAATTCGGGCATCACTTCGGCTGCGGCGCCGCGCAGATTGTGATGGGCCAGCGCATCCAGCGGCGTGGCGGCCGGGTTGACCTGCACGACCGTGGCGCCGCCTGCGATGGCCAACTGTGGCAGTTCGGCGGCGGGGTACACCAGCGACGAGGTGCCGATGCTGAACAGCAGGTCGCATTGCCGCACGGCGTCCGTCGCGTCGCGCCAGGCTTGCGCCGGCAGGCTTTCGCCAAACCACACGACGCCCGGCCGCACCGGAGCGCCGCATGCCGTGCACGGAGGCGGCGTGATGCGCCGGCCGGCATCCGGTTCTTGTGGCGTTTCGGCGGCAAAGGCATGCGGCGCGCCGCAGCGCGAGCAGCGCGGCGCATGCAGGCTGCCGTGCAGATGCGTGACGGCGCGGCTGCCTGCGCGCTCGTGCAGATCGTCCACGTTCTGCGTGATGACGGTCAGCGCCGGGACATGGAGCGCGAGTGTGGCGATGGCGTGGTGCGCGGCATTGGGTGCGGCGCGCAGGACTTGCGCGCGCCGCCATTCGTACCACCCCCAGACGACGTCGGGATGCTCCCGGAAGGCTTCGGGCGTGGCCAGCGCCTGCGCGTCAAAGCGCGACCAGAGCCCGGTCAAGGCATCGCGGAACGTGGCGATGCCGCTTTCGGCGGACACCCCTGCGCCCGTGAAGACAACCACGCGGCGCGCGTCGCGCAGCGCCTGCGCCAGCGCGGGCGGAATATCGTGATGCGTGTTTTTCATTTCCAACCTTGCAGACAGTCCGATACGCTGCACGCGCCGGCAAGGACCTGTCAAGCGCGGTTGCGCGGGGTTGGTCCGTGCGGGAATCGGCAGGCGCGTGCGTTGCCGTCCTGAATCGTGGATACTCTTTTTTCATTCTGGGATTTGATCCCGCCTGGAGACCTGCAATGCCTGAATCGAACAACAGCGTGGAACGGCTGCGCCGTTTTATCGCCACCGCGACGCGGCTGGCCACGCCGCAGGCGCTGGACCAGACGCCCGAACTTGAGGCGGCGTTCGCGGACCTGGTGCGCCACGACGATTGGCTGCCCGAAGCCTGTACCGCGCCGCATCCGCAGTTCTATCAACAGTTCCTGCTGCATTGCGACCCGCTGGAGCGGTTCTCGCTGGTGAGCTTTGTGTGGGGACCCGGCCAGTCCACGCCCGTGCACGATCACGAGGTCTGGGGCTATGTGGGCATGCTGCGCGGCTCGGAGATCAATCAGCGGTTCGTGCGCGGCGCTGACGGGCGCTTGGCGTCCGCAGGCGAGGCCACGACCCTTCGGCCTGGCGATGTGGAACGCCTGTCGCCGGCCGAGGGCGATATCCATCAGGTGTCCAACGCCTATCCCGACCGGGTCTCGATCAGCGTGCATCTGTATGGCGGCAATATCGGCGCGGTGTCGCGCCATGTTTACGACCCGGACACCGGCATGGCCAAGCCGTTCGTGTCGGGCTATTCGTCGGCCAGCCTGCCCAATCTGTGGGATCGGTCGGCCGCCGTCCGCGCCACGCTGGGCTAGCAAGGGCGCTGCGGCAAATCCGCTGTTCCGGCGCCGCGTCTCGTGCTATGTTCCCGTCCTAAATATTAGGAAAAACTACGAATGGACAAGACGCTGCTCAAAGGGCTGATGGTGCTGGAAGCGGTGACCGATGTGGACAATCCGCCTCGCACCATCGATGCGCTGGCGGCGCGCGTGGGCCTGACCCGCAGCAATACGCATCGCACCTTGCAGACGCTGATCCACGCCGGCTATGTCATCAAGGACGACGACGGCGGCGGTTACCGTGGCGCCGTGCGCCTGTTCGAATTGGCGGCGCGGCAGTTGGCGCAACTGGACGTGCGCAAGCTGGCCGCGCCCTACATGCGCACGCTCGCAGATCAGACCGGCGAGACCGTGCACCTGTCGGTGCTGGACGGCTTTGATGTCGTCTACGTGGACAAGATCGACAGCCCGCAGCCCATTCGCGCGTATTCCATGGTGGGCGGCCGCGCGCCTGCCTACGCAGTGGCAACCGGCAAGGCGCTCCTGGCCTACCAGGCCGAAGGCTACGTCGAACGTTACGCCGAGCAGATGGTGCGGCACACGCCGTCCACCATTGTGTCCATGCCACTCTTGAAAGACGAACTGCGCAAGATCGCGCGGGCCGGCTACGCGGTCAACCGCGGCGAATGGCGGGAAGGGGTGGGCGGGCTGGCCGTGACCGTGTTCAACAGCCTGGACCAGCCCGTCGCGGCGGTGGGTATCTCGGGACCGCTGGACCGCCTGAGCGCCGCTAGGATGAAGCAGCTTGCGCCGGATGTGGCGGCCTGTGCGCAGTCCATCTCTCAGGGGATGGGATATCGCCGGGGATTTCTGGATCAATAGCGGTTGGGGCGCGCAGCGTGGCCGCGATCCGCTCGGCCTGATCGCGCGCGAGCCGGGCGTTAACGTCCATGGAGGTGGTCCAGAAGTACGTGCCGCCCGCCAGACTGCCCAGCACCGAGACGCCCGCCTCGATCTGGCTGCCGGCGTTTTTCAAGCAGCCGGTGTCGTAGTCCAGCGCCAGTCCGCCATGCGGATCGGCCTGCGCGTGACCGTCGCGCAGCAGCTGGGACACGAGCGGATCGTCCGTGCGCTGCGCATCTACCGAGAAGCTCGTGGCATTGATCAGATGCTGACTCAGATGTTCGGCTTGGCCGCCCGCCGTGCGCAACCGCGTGCGGAACAGACCCGTGGCCGAATCGTGACCGCAGCCGGCAAAGCCGGCGGCAACGCGAAGCTGGTTCGCGCCGAACAAGGCCTGCAGTTTCAGGGCGTTGCGCATCGGGAAGGTTGCACGGCGCGCCATCCAGATTGATCGCCATTGCGACTGGAAGCGGCGCCGTTCGGTGTCCGGCAGCAGATGCCAGATCTGGTCCACCGCCGCGTTGGTGGCGGCGGCCACCGCCTGCCATGGACGCGGCGCCGCGGACGACCGGCGGATTTCATCGTCCAGTGCGGCTCTCGCGTCGCCTTCCATGCCAAGCACGTCGTTGTCGTCCAGCGAACCTTGCTGCGCCCGCACCTCGTCCTGCAGCGCCTGCCAGATGGTGTCCAGCGTCAGCGCGCCGCCGTGCCGGGCCGCCAGCCGAAGGGCGCCGTCGCGGCTCAGGTGATGCAGCGTGCTGGGCGCGCGGTTGTGCGGGCTGCGCACCGACGGCAGCCGTCCGTTACGCGAGACGCACAGGATGGGCCCGCGGTGCCCGGCCTGCTGCAGCGCGGCCACGGCGTCCACGGCGCTCAAGCTGGTGCCGACGATGCACACGGAGGCATCGGGCGCGATGGCGTGCGTCAGCGACGACACCGGATACGGGCTATTGAAGTAACCCGCCACGCCCTCCAGCGCGGGGAACGCCTGCGAAGGCAGGTTGCCGTTGCACAGCACGACGTGGCGCGCGGCGAGCGGAGCGCCGTGAGCGGGTTGGACGCGCACGCGGCCGTCGGGCTGCGGGGTCACGCGGTGTACGCGGCTAGGCACGTGTGCAAGCGTCACGCCCAGCGATTCGGCAAGCAGGCGGCAGCGCGCGTAGACCGCGCGCAGGTAGGCGCCGAACAGCGGGCGCGGCAGGAAGTCGGCGGGGTCGATCGTGGTGACGCCGTAGCCTTGGAGCCAGTTGGCATCCTGTTCGCGCAGCCAGTCGACAAAGTCCAGCCGATGGTCGGCGCGTGCGGACATGTTGCCCGCCGGAATGTTGAGGAGGTTGCTGCGCAGGTCGTCCTGGTAGGCGTCGCCAGGACCGGGGGCGGCCTGCGGTTCGAAGAGATGGATCGTTGGTGGGCGCAAGCCCGGCCCAGCCTGCAGCGCCAGCAGGAACTGATAGAGGAAGCTGACGCCGACCGAGCCGCCGCCCGCGATGACCAGGTCGGTTGCGGCCGGCGGGGCCGATGCGGGGCCGCGCGTCATTTCGCCGCCGACAGGCGCACCACGTCGGCCCAGCGCGCAACTTCCTGCTTGAGCATCCGACTGGTGTCGGCAGGCGAGGTGGCAATGGCGTCGGCGCCGAGTTTCAGGGCGGCCTGCTGCACGGATTCCATTGCCGCCGCCTTTTGCATGCCGTCCGACAGCTTGTCCAAGACCGTGGGCGGTGTGCCCGCCGGCGCGAGCAGCGCATACGTGGTGGCGACCGAATAATCCTTCACCCCCTGTTCCGCCAGCGTCGGCAGGTCGGGCAGCGCGGTGGCGCGCTTGGCCGTCGTGACGCCCAGCAGGCGGATCTTGCCGCTGGCGACCTGCGGCAGCAGCGCGGGCAGCGTTTCGATGACCATGTCGATCTGACCGCCCAGAAGATCCGTGATGGCCGGCCCGCTGCCGCGATACGGCACGTGCATGAGCCGCGTGCCGGTGACTGCCTGGAAGAGTTCGCCCGCCATGTGCTGCGAGGTGCCGGGGCCGGCCGATCCGAAGGTGATGGATCCCGGTTTGCTCTTGGCCAGCGCGATCAGCTCCTGCACGTTCCTGGCCGGGATCTTGCTGCTGTTCACCGCGACCGACATCGGCATGCTGGTGGCCATGGACACGCCGACGAACGCCGTGCCGAAGTCGTAGCCCGGCTTGTCGGGCATGGCGGCATGGATGGCATGGCTGCCCACCGCGCCCATCAGCAGGGTGTAGCCGTCGCCCGGGGATTTGGCGACGAATTCGGCGCCGATCTCGCCGCCCGCGCCAGCCTTGTTTTCAACCACCACGCTCTGGCCCAGGAAATCTCCCAGATGCTGAGCATAGATGCGGGCGGCGGCATCGGTTGCGCCGCCCGGCGGAAACGGCACCACCATGCGTACGGGTTTGGTCGGCCAGTTGTCGGCCGATGCGGGGTTGGCCGACAGCGCCAGCACCGTGCTGGCCAGGGCAATACGCCACGACAGTCTCATGCAAGTCTCCTCGGTGGATGGGCCAGCATGCGACGGGGCGGTTCGCGATTGCGGGGCGCCGGGGCCGCTGCAGTCCTCTTTGTTGAATCCTAAATATTAGGATTGATGTTTCAATAAATGGTTTACGTAGAATTCCACACGGTGCTATGCTGGTCAACAATTAACCGCAGCACCTAGGGATTGCACTAAGACTGGCCCTGAGGGTAAGCGGTTTTCGCTGAGGCGGGTCTGGATGATGCCATCGTTGATGGCCGCGTCTTATACTGTTTTTCGCATCCCAAATATTGAATTTTCATAACGAGAGGTCAGACATGACACCCAGTTCGTCGCTTGCCGGCATTACGGTGCTGGAGATTTGCAACGTTGCGGCGGGACCCTTTTGCGGCATGTTGTTGGCGGACATGGGCGCGGACGTGATCAAGGTGGAGAACCCGGAGGGCGGCGATACGCTGCGCAGCTGGCCGCCCATCTCGGACGGCTACAGCGAGAACTTCGCCTCGCTCAACCGCAACAAGCGGTCGGTGACGTTGAACCTGAAGGATCCTGGCGATCTGGTCCTGGCGCGGGAACTCGCGCTACGCGCCGACGTGCTCATCGAAAACAACCGGCCGGGCGTCATGGAGCGGCTGGGCCTGGGCTACACGCAGTTGCGCGAGGCCAATCCCCGGCTGGTTTATTGCTCGATTTCCGCCTACGGCCAATCCGGGCCGCGCGCGCAGGAGGGCGGCTTTGACCTGACCATTCAGGCAATGAGCGGCATCATGAGCGTCACGGGCGAACCCGGCGGCGAGCCGGTCAAATGCGGCGTGCCGCTGGCGGACTTTTCCGCGGGGCTGTACGGCGCGTTCGCCATCGCGTCGGCACTGCGTGCGGCCCAGGCTAGCGGGCAGGGCACGCACATCGACGTGCCGATGCTGGGCGCCACGTTGGGCATCGCCGCCTTGCAGACGTCCGAGTTCTTCGGCAGCGGCAAGGATCCGGTCAAGCTCGGGTCGGCCCATCCGCGCAATGCGCCGTACCAGGCCTTTCGCTGCAAGAACGGCTATTTCGGCATGGCCGCGGGCAACCAGGCGCTGTGGAAGGCCGTGTGCGCGACGGTCGGGCGCGAAGACCTGCTGGCCGATCCCCGCTTTACCGACACCAGCGCCCGCGCCCGCAATCAGACGGCGCTGCGCGACATCCTGGAGGAGATCTTCGCCGAGCATGAGGCGCAGGACTGGCTGGCGCGCTTTCGCGCAGCCGGCGTACCGTGCGCGCCGATCAACACGTATTCCGAGGTGCTGGCGGACCCGCAGGTCGAGCACATGGGCTGGGTGCAGGCGCTGGAGCTGCCCAATGGCGTGCAGACCCGCACGTTTGGTCTGCCGGTGCGGTTCGATGGCGAGACCACGGCGTTGCGCCGCCGCCCGCCCGCGCTGGGCGAGCATAACGACGAGGTGCTGGGACCGCTGCGCGACGCCGGCAAGGGAGGCAAGCAATGAGCGTATTACGCATCGACCGGCAAGGGCCGCGACACGTGCTGACGCTGGCGCGTCCCGAAAAGATGAATGCGTTGTCGGCCGACCTGGTCGATGCGCTGATCGCCGCGCTGGACGAGGCCGAAGGCGAACGTGCCCAGGTCATCGTGCTGCAAGGCGAGGGAAAGAACTTCAGCGCGGGCTTTGACTTTGGCGATTGGCAGACGCAGAGCGAAGGCGATCTGCTGTTGCGCTTCGTGCGGATCGAGACCCTGCTGCAGCGGCTGGCGGCATCGCCGTGTCTGACGGTGGCGCTGGCGCACGGGCGCAATTTCGGCGCGGGCGTGGATGTGTTCGGCGCCTGCAAGTGGCGCATCAGCGCGCCGGACGCAACGTTCCGTATGCCCGGTCTGAAGTTTGGGCTGGTGCTGGGCACGCGGCGCTTTGCGTCGCTGGTGGGCGCCGAGCGCGCGCGCACGATTCTTGAACAGGCGGCCACGTTCACTGCCGAAGACGCATTGCGCGATGGCTTCGCCAGCCGCCTGGCAACACAGCAGGAGTGGCCGCAGATCGTCGAAGCGGCGCTGGAAACCGCCGGCGCGCTAACCGATGCCAGCCGCGCGCAGTTGTACGCGGCCCTGTCGCAGGAGACGCCGGACACGGACCTGGCGCGGCTGGTGCGTTCGGCCGCGGCGCCGGGTTTGAAGGACCGCGTGGCGGCATATCTGCAGGCGCGCTAGGCGCGTCCCATCGAGCAGGGAGGAAGACAATGGCTTCAGGATTCAACCAAAAGAACAAGCAGTGCAGCTTGCAGGAACTGGCGGCGCTGGTGCCCAACGGGGCGTCGATTGCGCTGGGCGGCAGCTTTCTGCATCGCGGACCGTTCGCGTTCGTGCGCGAACTGATCCGCCAGGAAAAGCGCGATCTCGAACTGATCAAGCAGTCGCCGGGGTACGACGTGGACATCCTGTGCCGCGCGGGCGTGCTGCGCCGCGTGCGCGCGGGCATCGTCGCGATGGAAGGCAATTTCGGGCTGGCGCCCTGGTATCGGCGCGCTGTCGAGCGCCACGAGATCGAACTTGAGGAACACGCCTGCGCCAGCCTGACGGCGGGGCTGCGCGCGGCGGCCTTTGGCGTGCCGTTCCAGCCTTGCGGCGGCCTGCATGGCAGCGGCCTGCCCGAATTGAATGGGTGGAAATGCCTGGATGATCCGTACGGCAGCGGCGAAAAAACCTGGGTGGTGCCGGCGATCAAGCCGGACTTCGCCGTGATCCAGGCGTCCGAAGTGGATGCGCTGGGCAACGTGCGCGTGCACGGCACGGCGCACTGGGACCGCATCATGTCGCGCGCCGCGGGCAGTGTGCTGGTCGTGGCCGAAAAGCAGGTGGACAGCGCCGTGTTTGAGGCGCAGCCCGAATCCACGCTGGTGCCGTATTTCATGGTGCAGGCCTTTGCGGTCGTGCCGCAGGGCGCGTGGCCGGGGTCGTGCTGGCCCGATTACGCCATCGACTACCCGGCGGTGGAAACCTACATGGACAAGAACAGCGATCTGCGCGCGCACATGGCGGCGGCGCCCGAAGCGCGGGAGGGAAATCATGGCTGAGCAATGGTCGGGCTTTTCGTACATCGTCACCAATCTGGCGCGCTTTATCCGTCCTGCAGAAATCACGTTCAGCGGCGTGAACTCCACCATGCCCATGCTGGCGTGCCTGCTTGCCAAGCGCGCCTATGACTGGGACTTCGTGTACATCAACGTGGCGGGCGGCGTGAACCCGCGGCCATCGCACATTCCGTTGTCCAGTTCGGATCCGGTGCTGGCCGAGCACACCGCGTCGATCTTTTCCAACGAAGACTTCTACGACCTGTGCACGCGTGGCCGCATGGACCTGACCTTCCTGGGCGCCGCGCAGATCGACGGCGCGGGCTGCGCCAACAACTCGTGCATCGGCGACTGGCATGAACCCAAGGTCCGGTTGCCCGGCGGGGGCGGCGGGGCGGTGATGCTGCCGACGGCTCGGCGCGCCTGCACCTGGCGCACCGAGCATTCGCGCCGCACCTTCGTGCCCAAGCTGGACTTTATGACGTCGTGGGGCGGCTTTCATGGCGTGGTGACGCCGATTGCGGTGTTCGTCAAACGCGACGGCCGGCTGGCCCTGCAATCCTGGCATCCGGAATCCAGCCTGTCGGAAGTGCGCGAACGCACGGGTTTCGAATTCGACGCCATCGGCGCGGGTCCGACCGAACCGCCGACCGAGCAGGAAGCCCGCGCCTTGCGCGAGCTGGACGCCGGTGGGCAGTTCGAACGCGACGCCGCCGTCGCACTGCGCTGACCGCGCGCCACTCATCAACGAGCCCGTTACAGGGGGAGTAGTCATGACGATTGCCGATGCCACGGTCGTGGCGGCGTTTGCGCGCTTGTGGGACCAGCCGGAATGGGCGGCTCGCACAGCGTTGGTGACCGCCGAGGAAACGGTCAGCTACGCGGATCTGCGCCGCCGCGTGGGACAGGCAGCGGGCGGCCTGCGGGCCGCGGGCGTCGCGCCGGGCGATTTCGTTGGCGTGGCGATGGAGCGCTCTTTGGCGCAGGTGCTGGCCATTTTGGGCGTCATGGCGGCGGGCGCTTGCCCGTGCCCGCTGGAGCCACGGCTGTCGGTCGAGGAAACCGCGCGGCGCGTGGCGGCGGTGGGCTTGACGTGGATGCTGGCGGACGACGACAACGCCGCCACGGCCAGCGCCTGCGGCCTGCCCGAGGCGCGCGTGCTCGATGCCGCGCAGGTGGCGTCGGCCACCCCCGACTGGGCGGGCGCGGACATTGCGCCGCAAGCGCCGGGATTGTTGCTCTTCACGTCGGGCAGCACGGGCAATCCGAAAGGCGTGCTGCTTTCCCATCAAGGCCTGGTGAACAACGCGCGCGGCGTGCTGGCGCATACGGGCCTCACGCCGTCGGATTGCCTGCTGCACGTCATGCCGCTGCATCACACCAACGCACTGAACAACCAGATTTTCACGCCGCTGTTGGCCGGCGCCAGTGTGGCGCTGGCCGGCCGGTTCCGCGCGCAGGATATGCCCGGCCTGCTGGACGCGTTCAGGCCCACGATCATCACCGGCGTGCCGACGATGTATGCGCGCATGCTGGAACTGACGTTCGATCCGGACAGCCTGGCCGGGCTGCGTTTCGCGCGTTGCGGCTCGGCGCCCATCACCGAGGCCTTGCATCGCAGGATCGAAGCCTTTCTGGGATGTCCGCTGGTAGTGTCCTACGGGTTGTCGGAGGCCACGTGCACGTCCACGATGAATCCGCCGGACGCGCGGCGCGTGGGGTCGGTGGGCACGGTGCTGCAAGGACAGGACGTAAGCCTGCGCCTGCCCGATGGCGGCCTCGCGCCGGCCGGCGCCGAAGGCGAGATCTGCATTGCGGGCGACAGCCTGATGCTGGGCTATCTGGGCGTGGATAGCGCGGACGCGGGGGCGCTCAAGCTGCTGCGCACCGGCGATCTGGGCCGCTTCGACGCGCAGGGTTTTTTGACCATCACCGGGCGCATCAAGGACGTGATCATCCGGGGCGGCGAGAACATTTCGCCCGCGCTCATCGAAGGCGTGGTGACGGGGATGCCTGGCGTTGCCGTCTGCTGCGTGGTGGGGGCGCCGGACGATGATCTGGGCGAGACACCCGTGATCTTCGTCCAGCGCAACGGTGAATCCGCGCCCGACGCGGCCGCCATACAGGCCGAAGTGCTGGCGCGGCTGGGCCGGATCTATGTGCCGCGCGACGTGTGCTGGGTCGACCGGCTGCCCGAGAACGCGGTGGGCAAGGTCGACCGCAAGGCGTTGGCGCGGCAGGCGGCGGCTACTCCACTTTGCCGATCCGCTTGACCGCAACTTCCAGCGACGCGGAGTCTTTTTTCCAGTAGTCGTCGAATGCCGGCGCGTCCAGGTATTGCACCGGGCTGCCGGTGCCGGCAATGCGCGCCTGCACCGCCGGATCGCCCGCGATCTGCTTGACGGCCTGGCGCAGCTTGTCGATGACGGCGGGCGGGGTGCCTGCCAGCGCGAACACGCCGGACCATTGCACGAAACTGGCGTCGTAGCCCTTGGACGTCAGCGACGGCACCTCGGGCAGGCTGTCCAGCTTGCCCTCGCCCCAATGCGCCAGCGGCCGCACGCGTCCGGCCTGGATCAGCTGCATGACGCTGGACGGGCCGGTTGCCAGCGCGTCGACCTGGCCGCCAACCAGGGCCTGCACCGCCGGACCGGCGCCCGTGAACGGCACGTGCATCATCTTGATGCCCGCGGCGTTCTGCAGCATTTCCATCGGCACGTGCATCGTGCCGTAGATGCCGGAACTGCCGTAGCTCAGCTTGCCGCCCTGTTTTTTTGCGGCGTCGATGAATTCGTCCAGCGTCTTGTACGGCGCGTCCGCGCGCACGACCAGCACGGTGGGATCGGCAGTGATACGGGCGATCGGCACGAACTGGTCAAGCTGATAGGCCGGCTTGCGTTCGAGCAGGCGGTCGGCGGCGGGCAGGATGGAGATCGACGACAGGCTCAGCAGCAGCGTGTAGCCGTCGGGTTTGGCGCGGCCCGCCTGGCCGATGCCGATGGCGCCGCCCGCGCCGCCCTTGTTTTCGATGACGATGGGCTGGCCCAGCTTGTCGCCCAGGGCCTGCGCCAGGGGCCGGGCGATGGTATCGGCGACGCCGCCGGGCGGGAAGGGCACCACCATCGTGACGGGACGCTCCGGGTACCCGGCGGCCATCGCGGACGTGGCGCCCAGGCATAGCAAGGCGGCAGCAGCCGCCCGTCTGGCTACATGCTTGCAGCGCAGGTTCATGTCTCACTCCTTAGGTCTTTTGTGCTGCGCGGCGCCGGTTGCTTGTGACCGGCGCTCGTTTACGCGGGCGTCAGACGAATCGGTTTTCGATCCTTCCAATGCCGTCGATTTCGATCCGGACGACGTCTCCGTGCTTGAGGAACTGCGGCGGATTCAGGCCCTGGCCCACGCCGGCGGGCGTACCCGTGGCGATGACGTCGCCGGGATACAGGGTGATGCCGCGGGAGCAAGTCTCGATCAGCGTGGGGATGTCGAAGATCAGGTCTTCGGTATTGCCGTCCTGGCGCAGATCGCCGTTGACCCAGCAGCGCACGCGCGTCTGACGGCCGTCCAGCTCGTCGGCAGTGACCAGCCACGGACCCATGGGGCAAAAGGTGTCGAACGACTTGCCCAGGTCCCACTGCTGGTGGCGCATCTGCACGTCGCGCGCGGTGACGTCATTGACGACGGTGTAGGCGATCACGTGGCTCATGGCCTCGGCGCGCGAAATATTGCGGCCGCCTTTGCCGATGACCACGGCCAGTTCGGCCTCGTAGTCGATCTTGTCGGAGATGCCCGTGGGCAGCGTCACGTCGGACCAGGGGCCGACCACGGTCTGCGGCACCTTGGTGAAGACGATGGGCCAGGATTCCGGATTGGCGTCGTTGTCCTTGAACACGGAGTCGCGCAGTTCCTTGGCATGGGCGTGGTAGTTGCGGCCCACGCAGAACAGGTTGCGCGGCTGCGCGGGCAGGGGCGCTTCGTGCTCGACCTGATCCCAGCGATAGGCCGGACCCGTTTGCGCGGGCAGGGCGCGGCCCTCGGCCAGCCATTGCACCGCCGTCAGCGCGCCGGCTGCCGCAAGTGCCGGGGGGAAGTCCAGTGCGGTGACTGTGCTGCCGTCGTCCGACACCACACCCACGCGCCGCTCGCCATTGACTCGGAATACCGCGATTTTCATGCTTGCTCCTACGGCGGCCGGGGCCGCCTGTGATGACATACCAAAAAATACCAATTGGGTTGTTTATAGGCCCAATTGCTGGTGTTGGGCAGAATAAACCAAAATTCTCCGGACGCGAATCCGTTTTCTAGCAGTGATATAAGATTTTATTGGACTGATTTGGTATCATCCGCAGCGTATTCATCCGGGAACACCCATGGACAAAGCCTCCGCCATGCGGGCAGTCATCATCGAAAATCTCCAGTCGGGCGCTTGGCCTGCGGGTCATCGCCTGCCGACCGAACGCGCCTTGAGCGAGCAATTCGGCATCAGCCGGTCAACCGTGCGCCGCACGCTGACGCAGTTGAAGGAAGAAGGCCTGATCTCGCAGCGCGTGGGCAGCGGCACCTATGCCAACCCGCCCACCGCGCTGGCGCAGACCGAGGCGGTGCTGCGCGGCGAGGTGCTGTCCACCAGTCCGGCCGAACTGATGGCTGCGCGGCTCGTGCTGGAACCGGCCATTGCGGCGCTGGTCGTGCAGCACGGCACGCCGGCCGACTTCGCCGCCATGCAGAATGCGTGCGATGAAGCGGAGGCTGCGGCCAGCTTCGAGGCATTCGAGGTGTGGGACGCGAAACTGCACGAGCTGATGGCTACGGCCACGCACAACCTCTTCATCGAAAAGGTGTTTGCGTTGATGACCGCAGCGCGCTCGCAGGCGACGTGGGGCGCGCTCAAGCGCAAGAGCCTGACGCCCGAGCGGCGTGCGGCGTATCAGATCGAACACCGCGAGATCGTCGAGGCGCTGCATGATCGCGACGCGGACCGCGCGATGGCGGCCGTGCGGCGGCATCTGGTGCATGTCAGGGAGAATCTGCTGGGGTGATAGGGGCGCGGGTCTGACGGGTCGCTTGCGATTGCGGTGTCAGACACCGGGGCACGTTGCGATGGAGGTGTCTGACACCCTTGATGCGGTGGAGCAGGATGAAGGTGGTCTCACCAGGGTGTCAGACACCGGGGCACGTTGCTATGGAGGTGTCTGACACCCTTGACGCGGCGGGGCAGGATGAAGGTGGTCTCATCAGGGTGTCAGACACCGGGGCATGTTGCTATGGAGGTGTCAGACACCCTTGACGCGGCGGGGCAGGATGAAGGTGGTCTCATCAGGGTGTCAGACACCGGGGCACGTTGCTATGGAGTTGTCTGACACCCTTGATGCGGCGGGGCAGGATGAAGGTGGTCTCACCAGGGTGTCAGACACCGGGGCACGTTGCTATGGAGGTGTCTGACACCCTTGATGCGGTGGAGCAGGATGAAGGTGGTCTCACCAGGGTGTCAGACACCGGGGCATGTTGCTATGGAGGTGTCTGACACCCTTGATGCGGTGGAGCAGGATGAAGGTGGTCTCACCAGGGTGTCAGACACCGGGGCAAGAGAACTTCGGGTGTCGGTGTGCGCGCTAGACCGGGCCTAATTCACCCTCAAATGCCGTTGCAGCGTGTCCAAAAACACCTTGGCCCGCGCTGGCGTCACGCGGTTGTCGGTTAGTGCGTAGATGGTGGCCGGCGGCAGTTTCCAGTCGGGCAGGATCTGCTCCAGCGCCAGTTCCCGCAGCGTTTGCGACAGCGCCTGATGGCTGGGCATCCAGGCGATGCCCAGCCCGGCAGTGGCCAGCTGCACGCCCAGCGCCGCACTGTTGGTGCCGATGTGGGTCGGCCCGCGGACGTTGAGCAGGCTGTCTCCTTCGCCCAGCGTCCAGTCCGGCAGGCCGCCCGTGATGATGCGCTCGTGCAGGCCCAGGTCTTCCGGGCAGGCCGGCCGCCCGAAGCGGTCCAGATAGCTGCGTGCCGCGACAAGAATCCATTGCACCTGGGCCACGTGTTTCTGGATCAGCGCGGAATCCTCGAGCTCGCCCGTGCGTAGCATCAGGTCGAAGGGCTGGCCGTTGCGGGCGGTGCCGGCCGAGCCGAGTTCCACCTCGAACGAGATCTGCGGATAGGTCTCGCGCAGTTCCTTCAATACCGCCGGCAGGATCATGGTCAGTCCCGGCATCACCGACACGCGCAGCGTGCCAGCCAGATGGTTCAGGCTGGAATGGATGCTTTCGTGCGCGGACAGGGCGGCTTCGACGTGCACCGCGCATTGGTCGAAGTACTGCTGGCCGATCGCCGTCAGGCCGATGCTGCGGGTGGTGCGGTTCAGCAGCTTGTACCCCAATGTCTGCTCCAGCTGTGTCAGGCGCCGAGACAGCGTGGCCACGGGGATGCTGAGTTCGGCGGCGGTGGCGGACAGCTTCCCGCGTTTGGCGACTTCCACGAAGTAGTGAATGTCCTGCATCGAAATATCGTTTCTGTTCATGATGGGTTCCGGGCGCGAGCCTTGATTGCCAGCGTATTTTCGGCGTGATGGGGCGTGGCGATTGTTGTCATTGCGGCAACATCGTGGTCCCTGCGCCGGGGCTACTGCCGCGCGGCGCGCCGGCCTACGATTTGGGCGTCGAACAAACCAGCGCAACACCCGATACCCCCATCGGGAAGCGCCCAACCACCCAGGAGTCACCATGAGCCAACGTCTCAACGCCTTTGCCCAGTCGCCCGAACTGTTCAAGAAATTTGTCGAATTCAGCATGCTGGCCAAGGCTGGCGCGATCGAGGAGTCCATCCTGACCCTGGTCGACATCCGGGCCTCGCAGATCAACGGCTGCGCCTTCTGCCTGGACATGCACATCAAGCAGGCCAAGATTGCCGGCGAACGCGAACTGCGCCTGCACCACGTCGCCATCTGGCGCGAATCGAACCAGTTTTCGGCGCGCGAACGTGCGTGCCTGGCCTGGACCGAAGCGCTGACGACGCTGGGCGTGCACGGCGTGCCGACCGAGGTGTATGAGCGCGTGCGCGGTGAACTGTCCGAAAAGGAAATCTCGGACCTCAGCTTTGCCATCATGGCCATCAATGGCTGGAACCGCCTGAACGTGGGCTTCCAGACCGTGCCCGGCTCGGCGGACAAGGCGTACGGGCTGGACAAGGCCCAATTCAACTAAGGAACGATCATGAAAATCCTCGTCATCGGCGGCACGGGCCTGATCGGCTCCAAGCTCGTCAAGCTGCTCACCGAACGTGGCCATGAGGCCATCGCCGCGTCCCCCGCCACCGGCGTGAACACCATTACGGGCGAAGGCCTGGATGCGGCCTTGGCCGGCGTTGACGTGGTGGTCGACGTTGCCAACTCGCCGTCCTTCGAAGACAAGGCTGTGCTGGAGTTCTTCCAGACCTCGGGCCGCAACCTGCTGGCCGCCGAAAAGCGAGCCGGCGTCCGCCATCACGTCGCGTTGTCGGTCGTCGGCACCCGCCGCCTGGCCGAAAGCGGTTACTTCCGCGGCAAGATCGCGCAGGAAGACCTGATCGAAGCCGCCGGCCTGCCGTACACCATCGTCCACAGCACGCAGTTCTTCGAATTCCTGGGCGGCATCGTGCAGTCTGGCACGCAGGGCGATGAAGTGCGCCTGTCGTCCGCCTACGTGCAGCCCATCGCGTCCGATGACGTGGCGCTGGCCATGGCCGACGCGACGCTGGGCGCGCCGGTGAACGGCATCGTGGAAATCGCCGGTCCCGAGAAGGTCAGGCTGTCGGAACTGGCCCAGCGCTACATGGGTAAAATCGGGGACACTCGCACCGTGCAGGCGGACGCCGGCGTGCGCTACTTTGGCGCGCTGCTCGACGACGACACACTGGTGCCGGGATCCGGCCCCCGCCTGGGCAAGATCGACTTCGAAACCTGGTTCAGCCGTTCGGGCGCAAAAAAGTAGCGGCGGGCACAAGGACCCACATGAGCAAACTGCGGCCTCCTTCCCAAAACCTCCTGGACAAGTACCGGGGCGGCGACTTCCGTCCCCTGTACACCACCAGCGTGACGGTGCGCGGCGGGGAGGCCGCGCACGGCCGCGCCTCGGGCATTGCCATCTCGGACGATGGCGAACTGATCGTGGAACTGCGCCTGCCGGTGGAGCTGGGTGGCACGGGCGGGGGCACCAATCCCGAACAGCTGTTTGCCGCCGGCTACGCCGCGTGTTTTCACGGTGCGCTGAGCATGCTGGCCGAGCGGTCCGGGCTTTCCATTCCCGAGGCGTCGGTCACGGCCACCATTTCGTTCGGGCGAGATCCGGTCGATGGCCTGTTCGCGTTGACCGCGGACGTCAACATCCACCTGCCCGGCCTGGACAAGGCCCTTGCCGAGGAACTGGTGCGCAACACCGAGCGCCTCTGTCCGTATTCCAAGATGGCGCAGGGCGGCATTGAAAGCGTGGTGGCGCTGACGCAGTAGCGCGTCGTTCATCGCGCATCACTGCCATCCCTTCAAGCCTGCTTCACCAGCAGGCTGTCCAATATCTGCAAGTCCATCGCGCGGATGTTTTCGGTCATGTAGTCGATGAACGCGCGCATGCGCGCCGGCAGGTGCTGGCGGCTCAAGAAACACAGGTAATGGCCGCGGTCATCGGGCGCGTATTGCGGCAGGCAGGCGACCAGCGTGCCGGCGCGCAGGTGATCGCAGACCTGATAGGCGGCCATCTGCGCGATGCCGTGGCCATCCAGCACCGATTGCAGCACCAGGTCGGCATCGTTGAACGTCAGCATGGCGGGCGGCGCCACCTTGCGCAGCTGGCCGGCCACCTTGAACTCCCACTCGAACACGCGGCCCGACGCCAGCTTGAAATTCACGCAGGCGTGGTCGGCGATGTCGTCGACGCTGGCGGGCAGGCCGTGCGCGGTGGCGTAGGCGGGCGAGGCGCACAGCATCATCTGCATCGGGATGATCTTCTTGGCGATCACCTGGCTGTCTTCCATGCGGCCATTGCGGAAAGACACATCGACCCGGTCCGTGGTGAAGTCGGTGGGGCCGTCGTCCAGCAGCAGCTCGACCGAGATGCCGGGGTTGGTTTCGCGGAATCCCTTGAGCAGCGGGGCGACGACCTTGCGGCCAAAGCCCACCGTGGAGCACACCCGCAGTTGGCCCGACGGCGGGCCTTCACGCAGTTCGCGCATGTCGTCCAGGGCCTGGATGATGCGCTCGACGCCGGGGTGGCATTGTTCGTAAAAACGCTGGCCTTCGGGCGTGAGCGACGTGCTGCGTGTGGTGCGCACGAACAGGCGGGTGCCAAGCTGGTCTTCGAGCTTCTGGACGCTGCGGCTGACGGCCGAGCGGCCGATGCCGAGCCGGTCGCCCGCCTTGGCGAAGTTGCCCTCGGCGGCAACGGCAATGAAAGCCATGACACCGGCATAGCTGGTGGCAAAGCTGTCGGCCAGGGAGTCCGGCCCGTTCGAAGAGGTATCCGAGGGGGTTGGGTAGGGTGTCGACATGGTGGCGGCGCCGCAAGTGGGTTGATCCTACAGCTAAGACGGCGGGCGCCGCAATCTTGTGACATCAAGCGCAAAAGAAAAAAGCCTTCCCTGGGGGGAAGGCCTGCTGGCGTTCTGAGGGGCGGCGTCCGCCCGGCGTCCCTATTTGACCGGCGTCAGGGCGGGGGTGCCTTGCTTCTTGATGAGGACGACCACGAACTTGGCCGGCTCGGTCTGGCTGGCGTTGCGTCCCACGGTGTGGATGTCGTCGGGGCCTTCGTAGAAAGTTTCACCGGGCTTGAGCGTGACTTCCTTGCCGCCCTTGACCTGCATGACGATCGTGCCTTCGAGGACGTAAACAAAGCCGTAGGCGTCGTGGCGGTGGACGGGGTCGGCGCCGCCGGGCGGGTAGTCGACGACGAGCATCAGGGCTTCCTTGCCGGGGATGTCGGGCAGGGCCTTTGTCATTACTTCGGTGACGACGGGGTCGGTGGGCTTGGGCGTGGCCTGGGCGTGATGGGAGGCGGCTTGGATGGGCTGGCTGAGTAACGTCGCTGTGGCGATGAAGGGTAAGAGGAATTTCGTTAGCTTTGACATGGTTTGTCCTTGGAGGGTGACGGGTTCATCGTAGATTTGGTGGGGGCGGGGCGGTAGGTCCGTGTAAGGGATCACGGTGTTGCCTGGGATGCACCAACGTTCTTGGGTCGCACGACGTTGCGGTCACAGTAGTCGCAGTAGGTCGCCCGACGCCGTGCTGCTAGGGTCTTTGGTTTGGGGCGCTGTAAGACCTGTGGTCGGGGTAGAAAATCTGCGGGGCCGCCGGGTTGCTGCCGCCCGGACGGCGGCAACCCGGCATCGGGCCGGAGGGGCGTCGTGGCGGTGATCGCTTGCGCGCTGGTGACGGTGGTTTGCTAATGGCCCGCCGTCACGGGGGGAGGGGCGATGATGGGCGGCGCGGCGACGTTCAGCCACAACTTGGCGACCCGTACGCGCCGCCCATCGGGCACGGGAGTTCAAATGACGATTAACGTCGGTTGGGTCTGAACTTCCGAAGAGCGTCTGCCGCTGTCGGTGTCTGACACCCTAGGGAGACGCACTTGGTATGAAGCAAATCTCACCAGGGTGTCAGACACCTCATTCAGTCTTACGAATTCGAGGGGTGTCAGACACCTCATTCGGCATCCGGTACTGGAGTTCAAATGACGGTTATTGCGGTCTCTGCTGAATCTGCCGAGAGCATCTGCCGCTGCCGGTGTCTGACACCCTCGGGAGACACACTTGGCATGAAGCGAATCTCACCAGGGTGTCAGACACCTGGAGCAGAAGCAGCCACACGCGAAGCGTCATCGCCACGCCGTAAGACGCCGCGTAAGTCCCTGAAGGCCGCCCGCGCAACCGAACGGGGACGGGCATCGCAAGACGCTTCTAGCTCGAAGAGCCCCCCGCAAAAACGCCAAGCACACCGACATCCCCGCCGCCCGAAAAATTTCAACTGCTCGAGTCCGGTGCGGTGGCAGCCCGGGGTGCGCGGGGCGTCGATAAGCCCGAGGGAATCTGAAGGGAGCCGAAGGCGGACGAAGATGACGACGGGGGGGGCGGAGTGAAGGCTCCGGACCGCGATCGTGGCCCCGCGCGCCCCGGGCTGCCGCCGAGCCGGACGCCTCAAGAACCGAACCCGCCGCCGTGCCGGACCTCTTAAGAACTCAACCCCGCCAAACCAAACCCCTCAAACCAACACACACTCCAAAGCCTCAGGCCCACTCAACCTCACCCGAAACTCCCGGAGTTCATCCCGCCGAAACACATGCACATTCACCCGCTCCCCAGCCCGGTACTGCGCCAACAACAACTCCAACCCCGCCGGCGCATCCACCCGCAACCCATCGATTGCCACCAACACATCGCCAGCCGACAACCCGCCCTTATGCCCAGCCCCGCCTTCAAGGACAGTCGCCAACATCAGCGACTCACCTTGCTTGCGCGTCCGCACGTCCAATGACGGAATATTGGCCGACGCCTTCCATTGCAGCTTCACGCCTTGCGATTCAAGCAGCGCAGCCAACGGTACATCCGCAGTCCCGTAAGCATGCCGAGCAATGAACCGGCGCGTATCGACGCCCGTCGCTTCCTCGATCAGCGCCGGCAGCCCGTCTTCAAGCAACCCTTGCGGCTTGCCCCGATAGAAATCCCGCCCATAGCGTTCCCACAAAAGACGCATCACATCGTCCAGCGAATGCGCGCCAGACGATTCCTCGCGGATCAGCAGATCCAGTCCCAGCGCCACCAGCGCGCCCTTCGTGTAATAGCTCACCAGCGCGTTCGGCGAATTCTCGTCCTGCTTGTAATACCGCGTCCACGCATCGAAAGAGCTTTCAGCCACTGACTGCTTATGCCGCCCCGGCGTGCGCGCCACGCTCGTGATCGTCTTGCCCAGCAGACGCAGATAATCCGCGCGCGTGATCGCGCCCGAGCGCAGCAGCAGCAGATCGTCGTAATAGGACGTGAATCCCTCAAACACCCACAACAACCGCGTCAGATCCGGTTGCGAAAGATCGTACGGCGCGAAAACGTCCGGCTTGATCCGCTTCACGTTCCACGTATGGAAATACTCGTGACTCACCAGCCCAAGGAATCCCCGGTAGCCGTCGCCCTGGCCTTGCTGTCCCAGCACCGGCAGGTCCTTGCGGGCCGTCATCAGCGCCGTGCTTGCGCGATGCTCCAGACCGCCGTAGCCGTCGCCCGTCACCATCGTCATGAACACATAGCGGTCCGCACTGTCCAGGAACGGCGCCCGCTTCGCGCGCGGTTCGAAAAACGCAATCTGCGTCTCGCAGATCTTCTTCACGTCTTCCGTGATCCGCGCAAGATCCAGATTCGGCGCAACCCCCGTGAACACCAGTTCGTGCTCCGCGCCGTGCGCCACAAACCGCGACACCTGCGGCGTGCCCATCTCTACCGGGTGGTCGATCAGCGCGTCATAGTCCGGCGCCAGGTACAGCCCGAACCCGTGCCGCCGCGCCGCGCCCTTGTGACCCGCCGCTTCCGGCAAGCTCGTGTACACCTTCCAGCCGTCGATGCCCCGCGGCGGCGCCAGGTCCACCAGGCAGGGTTCATGGTCCTGGCCCTGCACGCGCAGGAACACGCTCGTGCCATTGAAGAACCCGTGCGTCTCGTCCAGATGCGCGCCGCGCACCGACAGATCCCACGCATACACCGTGTACTCGACCCGCAGCGGCCCCTCGCAAGGCGCGGCCTGCCAAGTGTGGTTGTCTGTTTTGTCGACATTCACCCGCCGCGTTCCCGAATATGCGGCCAGCGACTCGATCTGCCGCGAGAAGTCGCGGATCAGATAGCTGCCCGGAATCCAGGCCGGCAGCGACAGGCGCTGGCCTGCGGGCGAGGGCGAAGCGATCGTAAGGGTTATCCGGTAGCGGTGGCCGGCGGGATCGTGCGGCGCAAGGCGGTAAAGTATGGGCGGTACGTCATCAATTTTTTTCATGGCTCATATCTTATTACCGGAGACATTCATGAGCGAGTCGTTTGTACTGGTCGAAACCCGGGGCCGAGTCGGCCTGCTGACGCTGAATCGTCCCAAGGCGCTCAACGCGCTGAACGATCAGCTCATGGATGAACTCGGCGCCGCGCTGCTCGCGTTCGAGGCCGATCCCGATATCGGCTGCGTCGTCATCACCGGCAGCGAAAAGGCCTTCGCCGCGGGCGCTGACATTGGCGCCATGAAGGACTGGTCCTACATGGACGTGTACGGCAGCGAATACATCACCCGCAACTGGGAAACGCTCAAGCGCATCCGCAAGCCCGTCATCGCCGCCGTCGGCGGCTACGCGCTGGGCGGCGGCTGCGAACTCGCCATGATGTGCGACATCATCATCGCCGCCGACACCGCCAAATTCGGCCAGCCGGAAATCAAGCTCGGCGTCATCCCCGGCGCCGGAGGCACGCAGCGTCTGCCGCGCGCCGTCGGCAAGGCCAAGGCCATGGATCTCGCGCTGACCGCCCGCATGATGGGCGCCGACGAAGCCGAACGCGCCGGCCTCGTCTCGCGCGTCGTCGCCGCCGACAAGCTGCTCGAAGAAGCCATCGACGCCGCCACCGTCATCGCTTCCATGTCGCTGCCGTCGGTCATGATGGCCAAGGAATGCGTCAACCGGGCATTCGAAGGTTCGCTCAACGAAGGCCTGCTGTTTGAACGCCGCGTCTTCCATTCGCTCTTTGCCACCGAAGACCAGAAGGAAGGCATGGTCGCCTTCACCGAAAAGCGCAAACCTGACTTCAAACACCGTTAAGCCTTGTTACGTACGGGCCTGCATTGACCGCAGGCCCTGCATTGCCCGGCGCGCCCTATGAAGGCGCGCTTTTTCATGCGCATCAGCAGCCAATTTGCAGGTTTCGCCTTGAAACGTCTGCCTAGCACCTTGTTGCAGAGTTCGGCCCTATCCTGATTGAGCGTCATCCCGAGGTGCCGCGCCAGAGCGGCTTGCACTGGCAAGTCCCGCGCGGCGGCTCGATTGCAAACAAAATCAAGAAGGAGCCTTGCATGCGTATACCTACCGCTACCCGCCGGCTGTCCACGGCTGCGCTCGCCGGCGCGCTCAGCGTCTGCTTTATCAACGTCGCCCAGGCTCAATCGCCGCAGTCCACGCTGCGGCTGGTCTCCGAGACGCCGTATCCGGCCGCCCAGGCCGCCGCGCCGCAGATGAACGAAGCGGAGTTGCGCGATACCGCCATCGACGCTTATGTCTACGCCTATCCCATGGTGCTCATGGAATTGGCGCGCCGTCAGGCCACGGCCGTGCAAAGCCCGCTGGACGGCAAGGCGCCGATGAACCAGTTCGGACACAAGGCCGCCTTCCCCGACCCGCGCGCGACCGATGCTCCGTGGCCCAGCGCCGACGCCCTGTATTCCAGCCTGTGGTTCGACGTCTCGCGCGCCCCGCTCATCATCAACCTGCCTGACACCGGCGGCCGCTACACCGTGCTGTCCGCGCTGGATATGTGGAGCGACGTCTTCGCCTCGCGCGGCACGCGCACCAACGGGCAGGGCGCCCAGTCCTTCGCGATTGTCGGGCCGCACTGGAACGGCACCGTGCCCGCCGGCGTCGATGTGATCCGCAGTCCGACCTCGACGGGCTGGCTGATCGGCTGGACGCAGGCCGGCGGTCCGCAGGACTACGCCGCCGTCAACCAGATCCAGGCCGGCATGACCGCGCGGCCTTTGCTCGTGCCCGTCACGCCGTCCACCACGCCGCGTGGCCGCAACGCCGGCACGCCCTTCCCGCAAACCGGCGCGGGCGTTGGCACCGCGCCGATCGGCAGCACCCTGCCCATGCCGGCACCAGCGACGACCGTGCCCGATGGCTCCCCCGCCGAGCAGGTCGCGGGGATGGATGCAGCCTCGTTCTTTGCCGTGTTCTTCGACGCGCTGCGCAACAACCCGCCGCACGCCAACGACACGCCCATGCTTGACCGCATGCGCCGCATCGGCCTGGATGACCGTCAGCCGTTCTCGTATGGCCGCCTGAGCCCGGCCGTGCAGCAGGCCCTCACGGATGCGCAACCGCTGGCTGGCCGCCGCATCGCCGACAACGTCTCGCGCCTGGCCACCCCGATCAATGGCTGGAACACCGTGCTGACCGGCATCGGCACCTACGGCACCGACTACACGCGCCGCGCCGCCATCGCGTATGCCGGCCTGGGCGCGCCGACGCCGGAAGATGTGCTGTACCCGGTGACGGTCTCGGATTCCAAGGGGCGTCCGCTGGACGCCAGTGAAGACTACGTGCTGCACTTCGACAAGGGCCAACTGCCCCCCGCCACGCTCTGGTCGCTGCACGTCTACAACAGCAAGTACGGCTTTGCCGAAAACCCGGCCAACCGTTACGTGATCCGCAGCACTGACGGTCTGAAGTACAACGCCGACGGCTCGCTCGATATCTATGTCCAGCGCCGTGACCCGGGCGAGTCCAAGCGCGCTAACTGGGTCAGCACGCCGGCCGCCGATGGCTCGTTCGTACTCAGCATGCGTTTGTATGCGCCGCAGAACATTGCCCTGGACGGGCAGTGGGCGCCGCCGCCGGTCAAGGAAGACTAAGCTTCGGCAGGCACATCAAGCGTAAATAAGGCGCACATGCGGCGCACATAAGGCGCGCGGTCTCCAACAAGGGGCCGCGCGCCTTTTCATGGCGGGTGCATACCGGAGGAGGCGCCCCGGCGACCCCTCGCTCGTCCCCCATTTTGCCGTCCCAAGCGGACGGTGTTGCCACCTTACAAACCGCCGAAAGTTCATTTGCTAGGGTGCAAAAAACCAAGCTATACTCTGCGGGTTTGACGCTTGCGGGATAAGAAACATGCGCCTAAAAAAGCGCGTCGGTTCCCTCAGGGCCAGGTTAAGCGGGGAAGTTTGATGCAGCAGAACTCCATGCAGCAACAGCAGGGCCAGCGGGACCAGCAACAGCAGGGTCAGCAACGGCAGGGTCTGAGGCCCAGTCTGGATCAGGATTCGATCGATCTGGACGTGGTGGAAGTTCTGGTACTCAGTGACGCGGATCGCGCGGCGCTGAATGCTCAAGCGAGCCGTGGGCTCTTGTTGGCATTGGCGGCGCAAGGCGCCATGGGGCTCGCAGCAGCAGTAATAGCGGGGGTTGTCGGAGGGGCGGCGGCAGGTTGGTCGGCGCTGGCGGGGGCAGGAGCGTATTTCATACCCAATGCGTTGTTCGCATTGCGCCTGGCTGTCAGCGTTCGGGCCGGTAAAGCCAGTCCCTTTACCTTTCTCTCTGGTGAGTTGATCAAGTTGTTCGCAACGGCGTTGCTGTTGTGGCTGATTTCGCGTGTGACGCAGGACTGGCTTGTTTGGCCTGCCGCGTTGCTCGGTCTGATACTCACACTGAAAGGCTATCTCCTGCTTCTGATGTTCCGCAGGCTGTCTTAGCGCCGAGTAAGTTGCGGCAAACGAAATCGTGGAATCGTCCGGTTCGCAAGGACCGGGCATACAGCAAATAGGATAGGTTCAAATGGCTGCTGCCAGCGACGTGTCGCCTCAATCCGCGTATATTCAGCATCACTTGGTGCATCTGAACAATACCGGTGAGAAACAGAGCGCTATTGCTCAGTTCGACATCATCAATTACGACTCGTTGTTCTGGTCCGGCCTGATGGGCCTGATCGTCATTTTCTTCCTGTGGCGCGCCGCGCGCCGCGCCACCAGCGGTGTTCCTTCCCGCTTCCAGGCCTTCGTGGAAATGATCGTCGACATGGTCGACGACCAGGCCAAGGGCATCGTCCACAACGCCAAGAGCCGTCTTTTCATCGCCCCGCTGGCCCTGACCGTGTTCCTCTGGATCATCCTGATGAACGCGCTGGACTTGCTGCCCGTCGACCTGCTGCCCTCCATCTGGCGCCTGACCGGCCTGGGTGCTGAGCACGGCGATCCTCTCTATTACCACCGCATTCTGCCGACCGCCGACCTGAACGTGCCGATGGGCATGTCGCTGGGCGTGCTGCTCCTGATGTTCTACTACGGCATCAAGATCAAGCAGCCGGGCGGTTTCGTCAAAGAACTGTTCACCGCGCCGTTCCATGCGCATGGCCTGGGCGCCATCGTGCTGGCCCCGTTCAACCTGCTGCTGAACCTGATCGAATACGCCGCCAAGTCCGTGTCGCTGGGCATGCGGTTGTTCGGCAACATGTTCGCCGGCGAACTGATTTTCATGCTGATCGCCCTCCTGGGCGGCGCCTGGACCGGCTTTAATGGCGCCAGCATCGGCTTGGGCATCGGCCACATTCTGGCCGGCTCGATCTGGGCAATCTTCCACATCCTGATCGTTCTGCTCCAGGCCTTCATCTTCATGATGCTGACGCTGGTGTATCTCGGCCAGGCTCACGAAGGCCACTGATCCCCCGAATTTCCGGTGTCGGCCACCCGGCCGGCATCGGATAGCAAGATTATCTTGCATTGAGCTGTACCTCTTATTTTTCAATTTTTGACTTCAGATTTCTAACCAAGGAGTTGTCATGACCAACGTCGCTTTCGTTGCCCTCGCTTGCGGTCTTATCATCGGTCTGGGCGCTATCGGCGCTTGCATCGGCATCGCACTGATGGGCGGCAAGTATCTGGAAGCTTCGGCTCGTCAGCCTGAACTGATGAACGCTCTGCAAACGAAGATGTTCCTGCTGGCTGGCCTGATCGACGCGGCATTCCTGATCGGCGTGGGTATCGCCATGCTGTTCGCCTTCGCCAACCCGTTCGTCGGCTAAGGCACCGCCCGCCGGCAAATAGGTGGGTCATGACGCTGGCGGCGATGAGAGCAACGGCTCCATCGCCGATCAGCAAAGTATCGAGTGCTCCGCGACGCCCCTTCCCGGGTGCGGTCGGAGCCGCAAGGTGTTAAAGGAACGACCGTGAATCTGAACGCGACGATCATTTTCCAGATGCTCGTGTTCTTCGTTCTGGGCTGGTTCACGATGAAATTCGTGTGGCCTCCCCTGACGAAGGCGATGGACGAGCGCCGCCAAAAAATCGCCGACGGCCTGGCCGCCGCCGAGAAGGGCAAAGCCGACTTGGCTCAAGCCCAGGCGCGCGTCAGTCTGATCGAGGCTTCTGCCAAGTCCGAAAACCACGCACGCATCATCGAGGCCGAGAAGCAAGCTGCCTCCCTGATCGAGCAGGCCCGCCGCGAAGCGGAAGCCGAACGCGCCCGCATTGTGGCGCAAGCAGCTCAGGATGCCGCGCAGGAAGTCCAGCGCGCCCGCGAAGCGTTGCGCGACGACGTCGCCGCGCTGGCCGTCAAGGGTGCTGAACAGATCCTCAAGCGCGAGGTTGACGCCCGCGCACACGCCGAGCTGCTGAACCAGCTCCGCGCGCAGCTCTAATCCGGGACCGTCATGGCTGAACTTTCCACTGTTGCCCGGCCCTACGCTGAAGCGCTCTTCAGCGCAGCGCGCGACGACAAGGCCGGTCTGCCGGCGTGGGCCGACCTGATCAGCGTAATGGCTCAGGTCGCCTCCAACCCCGACGTGCGCGAGGCCATGGCCGATCCGCGTCTGGGCGATAAGCAGCGCGTCGAACTGTTTACCGGCCTGATCAAGGCCGATTTTCCGCAAGCCGCCCGTAATTTCATCGAGCTGCTGGTCGAAAACGACCGGCTGCTGCTGCTGCCCGAGATCGCCACGCAATTCGTCGCGCTGCGGAATCGTCACGAAGGCACGGCGCAGGCGGAAATCACCAGCGCGTTCGAGCTGAGCGATGCCCAGGTCAAGGATCTGGTCGCCGCGCTCGAACAAAAATTTGGCCTCAAGCTCAAGCCCAGCGTTACCGTCGACCCGTCGTTGATCGGCGGCGTGCGCGTGGCCGTCGGCGACCAGGTGCTCGATACTTCCGTACAAGCCCAATTGGTCCGCATGCGCGATCAGCTCGCCGCTTAAGGCTACTAACAGGATTCCAGGAGTCAATATGCAACTCAATCCCTCCGAGATCAGCGAACTGCTCAAGAGCCGCATCGAGGGCCTGGGCGCTTCGGCTGATGTCCGTACTCAGGGCACCGTCGTGTCCGTGACCGACGGTATTACCCGCATCCACGGCTTGTCCGACGTGATGCAGGGCGAAATGCTCGAATTCCCCAACAACGTTTTCGGTCTGGCGCTCAACCTCGAGCGTGATTCCGTCGGCGCCGTTATTCTGGGCGACTACACCGGCGTTTCCGAAGGCGACCAGGTCAAGACGACCGGCCGCATTCTGGAAGTTCCGGTTGGTCCGGAACTGAAAGGTCGCGTGGTCAACACGCTGGGCGAGCCGATCGACGGCAAGGGCCCGGTCAACGCCAAGGCCACCGACATCATCGAAAAAGTGGCGCCTGGCGTTATCGCCCGCCGCTCGGTGTCGCAGCCGCTGCAAACCGGCATCAAGGCTATCGACTCGATGGTTCCCATCGGCCGTGGCCAGCGCGAACTGATCATTGGCGACCGCCAGACCGGCAAGACCGCCGTGGCCGTCGACACGATCATCAGCCAGAAGGGCAAGGGCGTCACCTGCGTGTACGTCGCTATCGGCCAGAAGGCTTCGACGATCAACAACGTGGTCCGCAAGCTCGAAGAGCACGGCGCGATGGAATACACCATCGTCGTGGCCGCCTCGGCTTCCGACTCCGCCGCCATGCAGTACCTGGCTGCCTACGCCGGCTGCACGATGGGCGAATACTTCCGCGATCGTGGCGAAGACGCCCTGATCGTTTATGACGATCTGACCAAGCAAGCCTGGGCCTACCGCCAGGTCTCGCTGCTGCTGCGCCGTCCGCCGGGCCGCGAAGCCTACCCGGGCGACGTGTTCTACCTGCACTCGCGCCTGCTGGAACGTGCTGCTCGCGTCAACGAAGAGTACGTCGAGAAGTTCACCGAAGGCGCCGTCAAGGGCAAGACCGGCTCGCTGACCGCGCTGCCGATCATCGAAACCCAGGCAGGCGACGTGTCGGCCTTCGTTCCGACCAACGTGATCTCGATCACCGACGGCCAGATCTTCCTGGAAACCGACCTGTTCAACGCCGGTGTCCGCCCCGCAATCAACGCCGGTATCTCGGTGTCGCGCGTCGGTGGCGCTGCCCAGACCAAGGTCGTCAAGAAGCTGTCCGGCGGTATCCGTACCGACTTGGCGCAGTACCGTGAACTGGCCGCCTTCGCGCAGTTCGCCTCCGACCTGGACGACGCTACCCGTCGCCAGCTCGAGCGCGGCAAGCGCGTCGTTGAACTGCTCAAGCAGCCGCAATACCAGCCGCTGCAAGTGTGGGAACTGGCCGTCACGCTGTACACGGTCAACAACGGCTACCTGGATGACGTGGACGTGGCCCAAGTGCTGTCGTTCGAGAAGTCGCTGAAGGATCAGCTCAAGAGCAAGCACGCTGCTCTGATCCAGCGCATCGAAGACACCAAGGAACTGTCCAAGGACGACGAGGCCGAACTGGCCGCCGCCGTTCAGGAATTCAAGAAGCACGGTGCTTTTTAAGAAAGTGATGGGTTAGGCGTCCCAGGCGCCTCACCCATCCTTCCCGGATGGTTGAGGCGCGAGCGGAACCCATCGGCCAGTCTTCACAGGAAAGCGCAATGCCCGGAATTAAGGAAATCCGAACCAAGATCAAGAGCGTGCAAAACACGCGCAAGATCACCAAGGCGATGGAAATGGTCGCCGCATCCAAGATGCGCAAGGCGCAGGAGCGGATGCGTGCAGGCCGTCCGTACGCCACCAAGGTGCGCGAGATTGCTGCGCACCTGATGCAGGCCAATCCCGAGTACAGCCACCCGTACCTGGTCGAACGCGAAATCAAGGCGGTCGGCGTGGTCATGGTGACGACCGACAAGGGTTTGTGCGGCGGCTTGAACACCAACATTACCCGCGTGATGTTGGGCAAGCTGAAAGAGTTCGAGAAAGCCGGCATCGCCGTGCAAGCGACCGCTTTCGGCAACAAGGGCGTGGGTGTGCTGACCCGTATCGGCGCCAAACTGGTTTCCCAGGAAGTGCAACTGGGCGACAAGCCGCAACTCGACCGCCTGCTGGGCGCGATCAAGGTGCAGCTGGACGCCTACCTGGAAGGCCGTATCGACGCGCTGTACGTGGCCTCGACCCGCTTCGTCAACACGATGAAGCAAGAGCCGCTGTTCCTGCGTCTGCTGCCGTTGGCCAGCGGTTTGGAAGATCCGTACCAGACGGGCGCCGATAGCCTGGCCAAGACCTCGGAAGTGAAGTCGGAATACAGCTGGGATTACATCTACGAACCCGACGCCCGTAGCGTGATCGACGACCTGCTGCAGCGTTACGTTGAAGGCCTGCTGTACCAAGCCGTGGCCGAGAACATGGCTTCGGAGCAGTCGGCCCGGATGGTCGCCATGAAGGCGGCGTCGGACAACGCCAAGAAGGTCATCGGCGATCTGCAACTGGTCTACAACAAGACCCGTCAGGCCGCGATCACCAAAGAAATTTCGGAAATCGTAGGGGGCGCTGCCGCCGTTTGAGGCAGGCAGCATCCCGTCAAAAGCTATCAAGCAAGGAATCGACATGAGCAACGGAACCATCGTTCAGTGCATTGGCGCCGTGGTGGATATTCAGTTCCCCCGCGATCAGATGCCCAAGATCTATGAAGCGCTTACTCTGGCCGACGAGGGTTCCTCGTTCGCCGAAAAGGGTCTGACGCTGGAAGTGCAGCAACAGCTGGGCGACGGCGTGGTGCGTACCATTGCGCTGGGCTCCAGCGACGGTCTGCGCCGCGGCATGAAGGTCGCCGGCACGGGCGCCCCGATCTCGGTGCCCGTCGGCACCGGCACGCTGGGCCGCATCATGGACGTGCTGGGTCGTCCCATCGACGAAGCCGGCCCGATCCAACACGAAGAAAAGCGTGGCATCCACCAGGCCGCTCCCCGTTTCGACGAACTGTCGCCGTCGGTGGAACTGCTGGAAACCGGCATCAAGGTTATTGACTTGGTGTGCCCGTTTGCCAAGGGCGGCAAGGTCGGCCTGTTCGGCGGCGCCGGCGTGGGCAAGACCGTGAACATGATGGAACTCATCAACAACATCGCCAAGCAGCACAGCGGTTTGTCGGTGTTTGCCGGCGTGGGTGAGCGTACCCGTGAAGGCAACGACTTCTACCACGAAATGGAAGAGTCGAACGTTCTGGACAAGGTCGCCATGGTGTTCGGTCAGATGAACGAACCCCCCGGCAACCGTCTGCGCGTGGCGCTGACCGGCCTGACGATGGCCGAGAAGTTCCGTGACGAAGGCCGCGACATCCTGTTCTTCGTGGACAACATCTACCGCTACACCCTGGCCGGTACGGAAGTGTCCGCACTGCTGGGCCGTATGCCGTCCGCCGTGGGTTATCAGCCCACGCTGGCCGAAGAAATGGGCAAGCTGCAAGAGCGCATCACGTCGACCAAGACCGGCTCGATCACCTCGATCCAGGCCGTGTACGTCCCTGCGGATGACTTGACCGACCCGTCGCCTGCCACGACCTTCCAGCATTTGGACTCGACCGTCGTGCTGTCGCGTGACATCGCCGCCCTGGGTATCTACCCGGCCGTCGACCCGCTGGATTCGTCCAGCCGTCAGCTCGACCCGCAAGTCGTCGGCGAAGAGCACTACGCCGTTGCCCGTGGCGTGCAGCAGACGCTGCAGCGCTACAAGGAACTGCGCGACATCATCGCGATTCTGGGCATGGACGAACTGTCGCCGGAAGACAAGCAGGCCGTGGCCCGCGCGCGTAAGATCCAGCGCTTCCTGTCGCAGCCGTTCCACGTCGCCGAAGTGTTCACCGGTTCGCCCGGCAAGTACGTTCCGCTGGCCGAAACCATCCGTGGTTTCAAGATGATCGTCAACGGCGAGTGCGACAGCCTGCCGGAACAGGCGTTCTACATGGTCGGTTCGATCGACGAGGCCTTCGAGAAGGCCAAGAAACTGCAATAAGGAACCGATATGGCTACCCTGCATGTGGATGTGGTCAGCGCAGAGGAAGCGATCTTCACCGGCGAGGCGAAGTTCGTGGTTCTGCCTGGCGAGTCGGGTGAACTGGGCATTCTGCCCGGCCACACCCCGCTGATCTCGCGCATACGCCCCGGAACGGTCAAGATCGTTCGTGCCGACCAAGGCGAGGAAAACATCTTCGTCGCCGGGGGTATCCTGGAAGTTCAGCCGGGCAGCGTGACGGTCCTGGCCGACACGGCAATCCGTGCCGCCGACCTCGACGAAGCCCGCGCCCTGGAAGCGCGCCAGAAGGCCGAACTGGCCCTGGCCAACGCCAAGGACAAGGCTGACATCGCTGTCGTCGAAGCCGAGCTCGCCATGCTGGCTGCGCAAGCCATCGCGGCGCGCAAGCTGCGCCAAGGCGGCCGCTCGCACTAAGCGGCAATGCGGTTGCCGGGCTTGTCCCGGCGTAGAAAAAAGCGGCCTTCGGGCCGCTTTTTTCATTCCCATTTATTGCAAGGTGTCTGACACCCAATGAGACGCTGTCGATTGCAAGGTGTCTGACACCCGCTGAGACGCTGTCGCAAGCTGACGATCATCTCCTTGGGGTGTCAGACACCTTGCTTACCGCCAACCATGCGCCGCACCCACGGCGCGTCGCCCTGTAGCGGCCTGCCGCAATGCGTTCACTACGAATAGTCGGCAGGGGGCTGCAACAGTAGCCTTCAGTTTTGCGATGCAAACGAGGAAGGCATGCGAGACGTGCTGGATTGCGGGGTGCTGCTGGCGCCCGGCCATGAAACGACGATGGGCGCCTGGATCGCCAGCCATCAGGCCAGGCTGATGCGCGTGCGGCTGCATCCGGTGTCCCTGGCGCCGCAGGCCCTTGACGCCGCGCCGCCGGATTCCCTGGCTCGGCAGGCGTTGTCCCTACGAAGATATGACGCCTGCATTCTGCCCGTGGCGCTGCACTCGCTTGCGTGGTCCCGCATGGCGTTGCAGCTTGCGCGTAACGCGCTGTCCACGCCCATTTTGCTGCTCATCCACGACGTAAAGGCGCCGGCCATTCTGGATCTGCTCAGCCTGGGCGCGGCGGACTTCATCTCGCAGCCGGTATGCGTGGAAAGCCTGCGCGTGCGGCTGATCCGCCTGGCTCGCCGCGGCGCTCTACCGGGTGCTCTACCGGGCGCTCTAACGAGTGCTGGCGCGGCGGGCAGCGTCCATGAGCACCCGTTCAACTATCTGGGTGAGCACCCGGACGCGCACTGCGCCGAGCACGCGGCACATTCACCCCACGCATCTCGCGCGGGTTCCGCGCGTCCCAAAGTCCCCGCCGACATCGTCGAACACGCCTTGAGCAGCTTGCGGCACCAATACCGGCGGGGTGCGCAAGAAACGTTCCGGGCGGCAAAGGCGCAGGTGGTGAATGGCTTCGAGCGCGAATACATTCGTCACGCGCTGTCGCGCCACGGCGGCAATGTGGCGCAGGCGGCACGCGCATGCGCCAAGCATCGCCGCGCGTTCTGGGCGCTGATGCGCAAACACGGAATCGAAGCCGCGCCGTACCGCCAGGCGGCGCAGGCTGCCGCGCGGATGCACGAAATGGGCTAAGGCGTAACAGCCCGAACGTCCGCAGCTTCTACCCATTGCGCCCGCTCAACCCCGCCGGTGCGGGCGTGGCCCGCCTTGTCAGCCAGGGGAAGTAAACTCACGGCTTCCGATCATCGAGGTTAGCCGTGTCTGCTCCCCGTTTGAAGAACGATGTGTTCTTGCGCGCCCTGATGCGCGAACCCGTGCCCTATACCCCCATCTGGCTCATGCGCCAGGCGGGTCGCTATCTGCCCGAGTACCGCGAGACGCGTGCGCGTGCGGGCTCGTTCATGGGGTTGGCGCAGAATCCGGACTACGCCTCGGAAGTCACGCTGCAGCCTCTGGAGCGCTACGACCTGGACGCGGCCATCCTGTTTTCGGACATCCTGACTGTTCCGCACGCGATGGGCCTTGGCCTGGACTTCGCCGAGGGCGAGGGCCCGCGTTTTGCGCATCCCATCCGCACCGAGGAAGACGTCGCGCGCCTGGCGGTGCCCGACATGGACAAGCTGCGGTACGTGTTCGACGCCGTCAGCACGATCCGGCGCGATCTTGACGGCAAGGTGCCGCTGATCGGCTTTGCCGGCAGCCCGTGGACCATCGCCTGTTACATGGTCGAAGGCAAGGGCAGCGACGACTACCGTCTCATCAAGACCCTGCTGTATTCGCGTCCCGATCTGCTGCACCGCATTCTCGAAATCAATGCCGAAGCCACGCTGCAATACCTGAACGGCCAGATCGCCGCCGGCGCCCAGGCTGTGATGCTGTTCGACAGCTGGGGCGGGGTGCTGGCCGACGGCCTGTTCCAGCAGTTCTCGCTGGCTTACACGAAGAAGGTCGTTGCCGGCCTGACCCGCGAGCACGAAGGCCGGCGCGTGCCGGTCATCGTGTTCACCAAGGGCGGCGGCCAGTGGATTGAAGACATCGCGGCCTGTGGCAGCGACGCGGTGGGCCTGGACTGGACCGTGGACCTGGCGGCGGCTCGCCGCCGCACGGGAGACTCGGTCGCGTTTCAGGGCAACCTGGATCCGATGGCGCTGTTTGGCGGTGCAAGCGCCATTCGCACGGAAGCGCGGCGGGTGCTGGATGCGTTTGGGCCGGTGGGCAAGGGCGGCCATGTGTTCAATCTGGGACATGGCATTTCCCGCTTCACTCCGCCAGAAGCTGTAGCTGAATTGGTCGATGAAGTCCACCAGTACAGCCGCGCCCTCCACGCGTAAGTAAGTGAACGCTTCGGCCCCAAGGGCCGAAGCAGATGGACCCCGCGGACGACTTGTGCACATTAAATCCGGGGTCGGGGAAAACCCTCCCCAAGCTGGCTTACAATCTCGAAACCGGCTACAAGTGCTTGTTTTATATCGGAAAATATCGCTTATCAACAGGGATGCAATAGTTTGTGCATTCTTGCCATATTCCATTTTCTGATGTTGCTCTCGCCTTTTCCCCAAAGTTATCCACAGGCGCCGGTGGATCAGTGGCGCCAAGGCAAGCGAAAATCCGCCAATGCTGCCCGGCGCTGTCCTCATCCTTTCGGCTAGTCCTATTTCAGTAGATGAATGTCCCCAGACTCCATGCCTGACGCGCAAGCGAATCCCGACACCGCAGCGGTGTGCTGGGTGCGCGTCGCGCTGGACGTGCCGCTGCCCGGCCCGTTCGATTACCGCAGCGACGCGCCGATTGCGGCCGGCTTGCGGGTGATCGTTCCGTTCGGCCGGCGCAAGATGATCGGCGTGGTCGTCGACAACCCTGCCGAGCCCTCTTTCGAGCCCAAGCAGATCCGGCCGATCGAGGCGGTGCTGGACGATCTGCCGCCATTTGACGAGGCCTGGTTGCGCATGGCGCGCTTTGCCGCCGACTACTATCAGCGGCCCCTGGGCGAGGTAATGCTGCCCACGCTGCCGCCGCCGCTGCGCAAGCCCACGTCCTACCAGGGCAAGCGGTCCGGGGAAGGACCCGTGGCGCGCATGGATGCGCGCAAGCGCAAGACCGCGCGGGCGCCGGCCACGCCCGACCAGCCGCCGGCGCTGAACGAAGCCCAGGAGGCGGCGGTGCAGGCTATCGCGGCGCTCGGCGGCTTCAAGCCGGTGCTGTTGCATGGCGTGACGGGCAGCGGCAAGACCGAGGTCTATCTGCGCGCCGCCGAAAAGGTCCTGGCGGCAGGGCGGCAGGTGCTGCTGCTGGTGCCGGAAATCAATCTGACGCCGCAGCTCGAAGCCGCGTTGCGGGCGCGCCTGGAAGCGCTGGTCGGACCGGAGGGGCTGGCGGTGATGCACAGCGGCCTGTCCGACGGCGAGCGGCTGCAGGCGTGGACCCGCGCCCAGCGCGGCCAAGCGCGCATGCTGTTGGGCACGCGCATGTCGATCTTCGCGCCGCTGACGGAACTGGGCCTGATCGTGGTCGACGAAGAGCACGATACGTCCTACAAACAGCAGGACGGATTGCGCTATTCGGCGCGCGATCTGGCGGTGTGGCGCGCGCACGACCTGAACATTCCGGTGGTGCTGGGTTCGGCCACGCCGTCGCTGGAAACCTGGCAGCACGCCGAGCGCGGGCGTTACCTGCGCCTGACGTTGCCCGGCCGCGCGCGGTCCAACGAGCTACCCAAGATCCGCCTGGTGGATACGCGCCGCCTGCAGATGAAGCAAGGGCTGTCGCCCCAGCTCCTTGAAGCCATCGGCCAGCGGCTCGAGCGCAAGGAGCAGGTGCTGATCTTCCTGAACCGGCGCGGTTATTCGCCGGTGCTGCATTGCCAGTCCTGCGCGTGGGTCAGCAACTGCCCGCGCTGCACGGCCTTTACCGTGCTGCATCGCACGGACTTTCGCGGCCATCGCCTGCAGTGCCATCACTGCGGCTATCAGGCCCCCGTGCCGCGCGCGTGCCCCGAATGCGGCGACCAGGACCTGGCGCCCATGGGCCGCGGCACACAGCGCGTCGAGGAACACCTGGCCGAACTCTTTCCCGAGGCGCGGATCCTGCGCATCGACGCCGACAGCACGCGCAAGAAGGGCAGCGCCGAAGCGCTGTTCGCGTCCGTGCACGCGGGCGAGGTCGACATCCTGGTCGGAACGCAGATGGTGGCCAAGGGCCACGACTTTGCGCGGCTGGGCCTGGTCGGCGTGCTGAACGCGGACTCCATGCTGTTCGCCCACGATTTCCGGGCGCCCGAGCGCCTGTTCGCGCAACTGATGCAGGTGGCCGGCCGCGCGGGCCGTCATCAGGGCAACGGTGAAGTGCTGATCCAGACCGGTTACCCGGAGCAGCCCGTGTACCAGGCCTTGCTGCGCCACGACTACGCGGGGTTTGCGCGCCACGCGCTGCACGAGCGCGAAAGCACGGGCTTGCCCCCTTACGTCTACCAGGCGCTGCTGACCGCCGAGGCGCGCGAGCTGAAGGTGGCCCAGGCGTTTCTGGAGCAGGCCCGCGTACTGCCCGAAGGCGAATGGGCGGCCGATTTTCCTGGCATGGACGCGATCATGCTGTACGACCCCGTGCCGCTGCGCGTGGTGCGCGTGGCCAACATCGAGCGCGCCCAACTGCTGGCCGAAAGCAGCAGCCGGCCGGCCTTGCAGGCGTTTCTTGCGTCGTGGTCGCACCACCTGCCCTACCTGGCCAACGAGGCGCGCGTGCGCTGGCAACTGGAAGTCGATCCGCTGGAAATCTGACGGACGATTGCCCCGTGCGACGATGCGCGGATCTGTCCCTTCGGCAACCCGCCGGTGCGTCATCGACCCGATTGTTCTATGATCGTCTTCCTCTATCGCACCGGCGCGGCAGACCCGCTGCGGCGACTGCGCCCGTCCCCTTTTTCTCGCGTTTTTCCGGCCCATTGACGGGCAGCGGCAGGCCCTTTGCTTGCCGGCTGCGCTGGCATGGCCGCCGCGACGCATGACGATCTGACTCTCCAATGTCCGCAACCGAACCGATTGGCCACGGCATGAATCCCGCGCAGCGGGAGGCGACGCTCTACCTGGACGGCCCGTGCCTCGTCCTGGCGGGCGCCGGCAGCGGCAAGACGCGCGTCATCACGCAGAAGATCGCCTACCTGCTGCGCGAATGCGGCTACATGGGCCGCAACGTCGTCGCCCTGACCTTCACCAACAAGGCCGCCCGCGAAATGGACGAGCGCGTGAAGACGCTGGTCGACCGCAAGCTGTCCAAGGGCCTGATCATCAGCACCTTCCACTCGCTGGGCGTGAAGATGCTGCGCGAAGAGGCGCGCAACGCGGGCCTGAAGCCCACGTTCTCCATCCTGGACGCCGACGACGCCATGGGGATCATCCAGGAACTGCTGGCGACCACTGACAAGGCGCGCCTGCGCCACGTGCAGGGCATTATCTCGTTGTGGAAAAACGCGCTGCTGGAGCCGGACGACGCCGCGCGCGAGGCCATCACGCCGGGCGATGTCGAAGCCGCCAACGTCTATCGCAGCTACGCCGCCACGCTGGCCGCCTACCAGGCAGTGGACTTCGACGACCTCATCCGCATTCCCGCGCAACTCTTGGCCAGCAACGAAGAAGTGCGCACCCGTTGGCAGAATCGCGTGCGCTACCTGCTGGTGGACGAATACCAGGACACCAACGTGTGCCAGTACCGGCTGGTGCAACTGCTGACTGGCCCGCGCGCCATGTTCACTGCGGTGGGCGACGACGACCAGGCCATCTACGCCTGGCGCGGCGCCACCATCGAGAACCTGGCCAAGCTGACCACCGACTACCCCAACATCAAGCTCATCAAGCTCGAGCAGAACTACCGCTCGGTGCAGCGCATTCTGGCGGCCGCCAACCAGGTCATCGAAAAGAATCCCAAGCTCTTCGAAAAGAAGCTGTGGTCCGAGCTGGGGGTGGGCGAACCCATCGTGGTGTCGGCCATGGACGGCGAGGAGCAGGAGGCCGAGTCCATCGCCATGAAGGTGTCCGCCGCGCGCTTCGAGCGCCAGGCGCAGTGGAAGGATTTCGCCATCCTGTACCGCAGCAATCATCAGTCGCGCATCCTGGAGCAGGCGCTGCGCAACCTGAAGATCCCGTACACGATCTCCGGCGGGCAAAGCTTCTTCGACAAGGCCGAGGTGCGCGACATCCTGGCCTACCTGCGCGTGCTGGCCAACGACGATGACGACCCCGCCTTCATCCGCGCGGCCACCACGCCCAAGCGCGGCATCGGCCAGGCCACGTTGCAGGCGCTGGGCCAGTATGCCGCCAGCCGCGAACTGTCGCTCCTGGCTGCCGTGGCCGAAACCGGCCTCGAAAGCGTCCTGGCGCCGCGCCAGCTTGAACAGCTGCGCACCTTCGCGGAATTCATCCGCCGCATGCAGTGGCGCGCCGGACGCGGCGCAGCCTCCGGCAAGGACGCGGCGCCCGCGGAACCGGCAGGCGCGATCCTCGACGACCTCCTCGAAGCCATCCAGTACGAGCGGCACCTGTTCGAACTCTTCGAAGAACGGCCCGCGCAGACACGGTGGCAGAATGTCCTGGAGCTGACCGGCTGGCTCAAGCGCAAGGCCGAGGAAGACAATATGACGCTCTTCGACCTGGTGCAGCACGTGGCGCTCGTCACCATGCTGGAGCGCGGCGAGGAAGAAGCGCCCGATGCCGTCAAGATGTCCACGCTGCACGCCTCCAAGGGCCTCGAGTACCCGCACGTGTATCTGGCGGGCGTCGAAGAAGGCCTGCTGCCTCACCTGGGCAAGGACGACGAAGTGGGCGATCCGGCGCGCGCCGCCGAGAACCTGGCGACCCGCATCCAGGAAGAGCGGCGCCTGATGTACGTCGGCATCACCCGCGCGCAGCGCAGCCTGAACCTGAGCTGGTGCAAGCGCCGCCGCCGCGCGCGCGAAGACCTGGTGCGCGAGCCGTCGCGCTTCATCGAGGAAATGGGCCTGGGCGATGTGCGTATCCAAGAGGACGACGCGACCGCCGCCATGAGCCCCAAGGAGCGCATGGCCATGCTGAAGGCGCTGCTGAACAAGTAGGGGCCGAGTCGGGGCAAACGGCGCCCCGGCGCGGGCTTGAAGAAATGCGCGGGTCGCTCCTACACTGGCCTGTCCGGATCGAAGGAGCGCATCATGTGCCGTTGGCTGGCTTACACCGGTAGTCCCCTGCAGATGGAGAGCGTGCTGTTCAAGGCCAAGCACTCTCTGATCGAACAAAGCCTGCATTCCCGCCTGGGCGCCACCACCACGAACGGCGACGGTTTCGGGTTGGGCTGGTATAGCCGCGGCGTCGAAGGCCGGCCCAGCGAACCGCCGTTCCGCTATCGCAGCGTGCATCCGGCGTGGAACGACCGCAATCTGCGCGAGGCGGCCCGCGCCATCCACGCGCCGCTGTTCGTCGCGCACATCCGCGCCGCCACCGACACGCCCGCGCAAGAGACCAACTGCCACCCTTTTCGCCATGGGCAATGGCTGTTCGTGCACAACGGCCTTATCCGCGACTACCCGCTGCTGCGGCGTGATCTGATGCTGATGATCGCGCCCGCGTATTTCGGATCGTTGGAAGGCTCCACGGATTCCGAGGTGATGTTTCTTCTGGCGCTTACGTTCGGCCTGGACGAGGATCCGATCCCCGCACTTGCCCGCATGGTCGGCGCCGTCGAGGAAACCGGCCGGCGCCATGGCGTGGCGCATCCCATCAACATGACGGTGTGCGCGCTGGACGGCGAGCGGCTGATCGCGGTGCGCTATTCCAGCGAAGGCGACTCGCGCACGCTGTTTCACAACACCTGCGTGCGTCACCTGCGCGAACTCTACCCGGACAACGCGCAGATCGCCGCCATGGACGACGACGCCTTTCTGCTGCTGTCCGAGCCGCTGTCGGACATGGCCGGTGTCTGGGAAGAAGTGCCCGAGTCCACGGCGATCATCGCGGGACGCGGCGACGTGCAGCACCTGCGTTTCGCGCCGATTCCGCCGGGCGAGTGATTTTCGTTCAAAGTGCCGGAATTGGGGTCATCAAGCACGTATTTCTCATATGGGGGAGAATACGGCTCGCAAGACATTGCGACGTCCTGGGCCGCGAGAGCACCCCAATTCAATCAGGAAGTTGCATGACAGATAGAGAAACCCCGCAGGCCCTAGACGCATTCGCGGTGTTTACCCGCACGGGGAGCGCCCCGGATTGCTTTGAATTGCACGAAAACGGCGTTGTCAGCCAGGAAGGCGGCGCCCGTATCTACACCGCCTTTGCGGACATCCAGGACCTTTGCCTGTACACCGGCCAGCCGGACACGGCAGCAGGATCCGCCGACCGTCTGGCATACCGCAGCCCTGCGCAAGGCGCCTGGACGGTTGCCGCTGGCGTCGACGAATTTCCCGCCTTCATGGACGCCTTCCGCTCGCACTACGTGGCGCGCCGGCTGCCGGTTCTGGAGACGCTGACGGAGCAGGGCGAGCGCGTCACGTTCCGCTATGTCACCGGCGGCACCTTCCCGGACTTCGAAACGCGCGAAGTGTCCTTGTCGGCGCAAGGCCTGCACCTCGACGGCGTCACGTGGCCCTACGAGTCGCTGCAGCCCATCGATCTCAATGACTGGACCGACACGGTCACCCTGCAGGACGACAGCGGCAAGACGGTTTTCTCATGCCGCGTCGCGCGCATCCTGAGTTCCGATCTTTTCGTCAACCTGGTGTACAACCAGTTGGGGCAAACGGCGGAATACGCCTGACGCCCAGGCGCCGGCTCGGGGGACCGAGCGCACGGCGCATCACTGATATGGCCGCTCGCAGCGGCCATATTCCATTCAGTGGCCCGCATGCAGCGCGGGATTCAGCGCGCCCCACGCTGCGGTGCGCACCAGCGCTTCCACCGCGCCGGTCTGCGAATTGCGGCGGAACAGCAGCCCGTGCTGGCCCGCCAGCGACACGGCCTTGACCACCGCGCCCTCCGGCGTCAGTACGCGCGTGCCGGCGGTGACGTAGCAGCCGGCCTCGACCACGCAGTCGTCGCCCAGCGAGATGCCGATGCCCGAATTGGCGCCAAGCAGGCAACGCTTGCCGATGGACACCACCTGCTTGCCGCCGCCCGACATGGTCCCCATGATCGACGCGCCGCCGCCGATATCGGTGCCGTCGTCCACGATCACGCCCGCGCTGATGCGGCCTTCGACCATGGACGCGCCGAGCGTGCCAGCGTTGAAATTGCAGAACCCTTCATGCAGCACGGTGGTGCCCGGCGACAGATGCGCGCCGAGCCGCACGCGCGCCGTGTCCGCGATGCGCACGCCACTGGCCACGACGTAATCGGTCATGCGCGGAATCTTGTCCACGCCGCGAATCTCCAGCACTTGCCCGGTGGCGCGCAGATGCCAACGCAGCGCGTCGACCTGATCCACCGCACACGGCCCCACCGACGTCCACGCGACGTTGGCGAGCACGCCAAACAACCCATCCAGATTGGCGCCATGCGGCCGGATGAGCCGGTGACTGAGCAGATGCAGACGCAGATAGGCGTCATGGGCATCGACGGGCGGTTCGTCGAGCGATGAAATGGCGGTGCGCACGGCAACGATATCGACCTTGCGGCGCGTGTCCCGGACAAGGGCCGTGGCAACGTGCTCGCCCAGCGCGGCGCGGGCTTCCTCCGGCGTCAGATGACGCGTCCCGGTGGGCGGGGCGTTGTCGGCGATCGAGGGACGCGGATACCAGGTGTCAAGGATGGTGCCGTCGGCGGCTAAGGTGGCTAGGCCGTAGGCGATGGCGCTGGTGGGGGCGGCGTGCATGGGAGGGAGGGTGATGGCGATTTTGGTGGGCGACATTCTAGGCGAATGGGCTTGGATGTTGGTGGTATTCGGGTGGCGGCGTCTTTTGTCTGCGTCTGGGGCTTTAACTAGGTGTCAGACACCCGCCGCTGCCGGTGTCTGACACCCTTGGGAGACGCACATGGTATGAGGCGAATCTCACCAGGGTGTCAGACACCTGGGGACTTGCCGACCCGTACGCGCCGCCCATCGGGCACTGGAGTTCGATGGACGGTTAATGCCGTCTGTGCCTGAGCCTGGCGAGAGCGTCTGCCGCTGCCGGTGTCTGACACCCTTGGGAGACGCACATGGTATGAAGCGAATCTCACCAGGGTGTCAGACACCTGGGGCAGAAGCAGCCACACGCGAAGCGTCATCCCCACGACGCAAGACACCGCGTAAGTCCCCGAAGGCCGCCCGCCCCAGGTCCACGCGGCGCCGGGCGTCCAAAGAACTGAACCCTTCGCACAACCCGCCCAAGAAAAACAAAAAACTTAAGCCAAATCCCGCAGCAGCAATTCCCAAAACTTCAACCGCTGCTCCAACGTAGACACCAGCACATACTCATTCAACGTATGCGCTCCATCCCCATCAGCTCCCAACCCATCGAGCGTCGGAATACCCATGGCCGACGTGAAGTTGGCATCGCTGCCGCCACCCGTCATCGGCGCATCCTCAAGCAGAAAGCCCGCGCGGTCCGCAAAGCCCTGCACCAAGGCCAGCAACGCAGCCGCCTCCTCAGTCTTCACCATCGGCGGACGGTTCAGTTCCACGTCGATGTCCAGTTCAACGTCCGGACCCACCGCGCACAGTTCACGCATCCGGCGCAGCACGTCTTCCGCGGCTCCCATGTCCGGCACGCGGAAATCCACCACGCAGCGGCACAGCGCCGGGACCGTGTTGGTGACCGTGCCGCCCGCGATCGTGCCCACGCTGACCGTGATGCCGCGGTCGTAGTCGGTCATGGCTTCCAGTGCCAGCACCTGATGCGCCATTTCACGAATAGCGCTGCGGCCCTTCTCGTGTTGCATGCCCGCGTGGGCCGGGCGGCCCTTGACGTTCAGGTTCAGCATGCCCGTGCCCTTGCGCGCCGTGACGCACTTGCCGCCGTTGGGGCGGGCCGGTTCGCAGACCAGGGCGTACTTCGCGTTCGCAGCAAAGCGTTCGATGTGCGCCCGCGACGCGTGGCTGCCCGTTTCTTCGTCCGGGACCACCAAGAAGTCCACCGGCAGTTGCGTCGCACCCGGACGCGCCACGCCCGCCAGGGCCGTCAGCGCCAGATAGATGCCCGCCTTCATGTCATAGCTGCCCGGTCCGTAGAGACGGTCGCCGTCGATACGCACCGGGTTCTCCAGCAGCGTGCCGACCGGATGCACCGTATCCATGTGCGCCAGGATCAGGATGCCGGGACGCGTATCGCCCGGCGCGCGGTTGGTCGCGTACAGCAGCGGCCCCGTCGTGGGGCCCAGCGACGACAGCTCCACCGTCAGGCCGGCGGCGGCCGCGTAGTCGGCGATGATGCGCGCCATCGCGGCGATGCCTTCCGGGAAGTTCGACGGCGACTCGCATTTCAGCCAGCCTTGGATGCCGGCGACGATCTGTTCAGTGCTTTGGGTGTTGGACATGGCGGTATCGGATTTCAGCAATGGAAAAGGGATTCAGGCGACTTGCTGGCCGGCCAGACGGGCCAGTTCGGCATCGTCGGGCATCTTGCCGTCGAACCACAGGCTGGCGCAGACGGCCGACATCGCGCGGCCGTCGTGGCCGATGCCGGGCACCACCTGCAGCTTCCAGCCAAACGGCACGCCGCGGCGCTCGGCTTCCTTGCGGCCGAACTCGAAGTAGTTCTGCGCGCGGGCAAAGCGGTGCGGGCCCTGGCGCATGGCGGCGGGTTCGGACGGCAGGTTGGGATCGTTGGTCTCGATGTCCTTGTCGCCCGCCAGGATCGTCATCGGGTAGGCCAGCAGCTTCACCAGATGATCCTCGGTCAGCCCCACGCCGTCCATGCCCTCGGGATAGGGATGATCGAACGTCGGCAGCGTGTACCAGCCGGGATTGCCCGCCGTCACTGCCTTGAAGGGCGCATGCGGCTGGCTGCTCATCAGGCGGTGTACGAATTGGCCGCCCGCGCTGTGGCCGAACAGGTAGACGTTCTGCCCGTCGGTGATTTCGCCGGCGATCATGTCCTTGATGACGTTACCCACCAGCGCGTACGTCCAGCCATCGATGTGGCGCGGGTTGCCCCCGGCCGAAAACACGCGGCCGTTGTTGTAGCTCTCAACGCCCGGCCAGATCTCGTTCGAGAAGGTCAGCGCCACGATCAGCAGCTTGTGCTTGTCCGCGGCCTCGACCCAGAAGTCCCGGTATTCGTCGCCGTTGCGCAGCACGCCGTGCTGCACGATGACCACCGGGCGGTCCGGCGTGTAGCCGTAGGGGCGGTAGGTCTGCAGCTTGAACGGACGGTCGTGGTTGCGGTCCTCGTCCACGTACAGGATGGCGTTGCGGCCGGCGTGGCCCATTTCGATGGCGATGCGGTCCACGTTGGACATATCGGAAGGTTTCATCAGGCGCTCGCTTCGTTCAGGTGGCAGGCCGACCAGTGGCCCGCCGAGATTTCTTTCAGGGCCGGCGCCACTTCGCGGCAGCGCGGCATCGCGTGGGGACAACGGGGATTGAACGTGCAGCCGGAAGGCGGATTCAGCGGCGAAGGAATCTCGCCCTTGATCGGCGTGAACTTGCGGCCGCGGCGCGCCACGTCCGGCACTTCAGCCATCAAGGCCTGCGTGTATGGGTGGTTGGCGCGGGCAAAGATTTCGGCAGACGTCGAGATCTCAACGATCTTACCCAGATACATGATCGCGACGCGGTCCGAGATGTGCTTGACCACGCCCAGGTCATGGCTGATGAACAGGTACGTGAAGCCGTGCTGCTCGCGCAGGTCCATGAACAGGTTGATCACCTGCGCCTGAATCGACACGTCCAGCGCGGCGACAGGTTCGTCACAGACCAGGAACTTGGGCGCCACCATCAGCGCGCGGGCGATGCCGATGCGCTGGCGCTGGCCGCCCGAGATCTGGTGCGGGAAGCGGTCGCGGTATTCCGTGTCCAGACCCACTTCCGTAAGCGCCTGGTCGATGCGGCCGGGAATATCGGCCGGCGGCGCCAGCTTGTGGACCTTGAGCGACTCGCCCAGGATCTGCCGCAGCCGCTGACGCGGGTTCAGCGACGCCTGCGGATCCTGGAAGATCATCTGCACACCCAGCGTGTACGCCAGCTTGCCGGCGCCGCGCAGGCGGTTCGCGTCCTGTCCTTGGTACAGCAGCTCGCCTTCGGTCTGGCGGTGCAGGCCGGCCACGACGCGTCCCAGCGTGGACTTGCCGCAACCGGACTCGCCCACCAGGCCCACGACTTCGCCGCGCTTGATGGACAGGTCCACGCCGTTCACTGCGTACACGGTGCGGCGGTCGATGGGGCGGCCGGTCAGGGCGAGGATGCGTTGGGCCAGGTCAGGCCGTTGCTCGAAGCGTTTGTGGACGTTCTTGAGCTCGATGACGGGGGTATCGGCTTGGCTCATGGCTTACTGTGCCTCGCGGGCGATCGGCACGTAACAGCGATAGCTGCGCGAACCTTCGGTGGTGACGGAGGGGGCTTGCTCGGTGCAGCGCGTGACCGCGTTGGTGCAGCGCGGCCGGAACGCACAGCCCGACGGGCGGCCGGCAAGGCTGGGCGCCATGCCGTTGATCTGGTGCAGGCGCGCGCCCGGCTGTGTCGCGCCAGGCATGGAGTCCAGCAGGCCCCGGGTATAGGGGTGGCGCGGCGCATCCAGCACCTGTTCGACGGGGCCGCTTTCCACGATGCGGCCGGCATACATCACGGCCACGCGGTCCGCCAGCTCGGCCACCACGCCCAGATCATGGGTGATCCAGATCAGCGCCGTGTTGTGCTCGCGGCAGATCTGCTGCATGCGGTACAGGATCTGGCCCTGGATGGTGACGTCCAGCGCGGTCGTGGGCTCGTCGCAGATGATCAGGTCGGGCTTGTTCAGCATCGCAATGGCGATCGCCACGCGCTGGCGCATGCCGCCCGAGAATTCGTGCGGATAGCTCTTCAAGCGCGTCTCCGGCGACGGAATGCCGACCATGGCAAGCGCCTCGCGGCAGCGTTCCTCGGCCTGGGCGCGTGGCACGTCCTCGTGCGTCAGGATGGCTTCCATCATCTGCTCGCCGATGCGCAGCACCGGGTTCAGCGTCATCAGCGGATCCTGGAAGATCATGGCGATGCGATTGCCGCGAAGCTGGCGCATCTGTTCTTCGGACAGCTTGCGCAGGTCCGTACCCTTGAACTTCACCTCGCCGTCGACGACTTCGCCCGGCGGGTCGATGAGACCCAGCAGCGAAAAGCCCGTAACGGACTTGCCCGAACCGGACTCGCCCACCAGACCCACGATCTCGCCACGGCGCACGGTCAGATCGACGCCGTCGACCGCCAGCCACGCGCCGGCCTCGGTATGGAATGCAGTGCGCAGGCCGCGCACATCAAGAAGAATGTCGCTCATGCTCGGCGCGGGTCCAGGGCTTCGCGCAGGCGATCGCCCACGATGTTGATGGAGAGGATGAGAACCAGGAGCGCAATGCCCGGGAACAGGCTGATCCAGTAGTCGCCCGACAGCAGGTATTGGAAGCCGTTGGAGATCAACAGGCCCAGCGACGGTTCGGTGATTGGCACGCCCACGCCCAGGAACGACAGCGTCGCTTCCAGCGCGATCGCGGTGGCGATCTGGATGGTGGCGAACACCATCACCGGACCCAGGCAGTTGGGCAGGAGGTGAAACAGCATGATGCGCCAGGCCGGAAAGCCCAGGTTGGCGGCGGCCTCGACGTATTCCTTGCGGCGTTCCTGCAGGGCGCGGCTGCGCATGATGCGCGCGTAGTGCCCCCATTGCACAAGGACAAGCGCCAGGATCACCTTGTCGACCCCTCGGCCCAGCACCACCAGCAGCACCAGCGCCACCAGAATGGTCGGAAAGCCCAGGATGAAGTCGACGATGCGCATCAGCACGGTGTCGACCCAGCCGCCGATGTAGGCGGCCACCAGGCCGATCGCGCCGCCGATGGCGGTTGCCAGCACGACGGCGGACAGGCCCACCATCAGGCTGATGCGCAGGCCATACAGGATGGCGCTGAGCATGTCGCGGCCCTGATCGTCGGTGCCCAGCCACGCGATGCTGCCGTCCATCAACGCCTGGCGTGGTGCGAGGCGTCCGTCCATGAGCGACAGGTTGGCCAGATCGTACGGATTCTGCGGCGCAAAGAAAGGCGCGAAGACCACCAGGATGATCAGGACGGACAGCGCGATGACGGAGCCGCGCACCGTGGGGCGCGCATGCAGTTTTTTCAGAATGGCGGCGCGCCGGGGCGTCTCGGCCAGAGGCTGGACGGTGCGGGTGCGGCCGGGATTGGGAGAGTTAGCCATGGCGGTTCAATGAGCGGGGGCCACGAGCTGCACGCGCGGGTCGAGCGCGGCGTACAGGATGTCGACAACCAGGTTGATGATGACGAAGATCAGCGTGACCAGCATCACGTAGGCAACGACGACGGGGCGGTCGAGCTGGTACACGCTGTCGATCAGCAGCTTGCCCATGCCGGGCCATGCGAACACGGTCTCGGTGATGGTCGAGTAGGCGATCAGCGTGCCGAACTCCATGCCGATCACCGTGACCACCGGGATCAGGATGTTGCGCAGGATATGGCGGCGCACGATGCGGCCGGGCTTGACACCCTTGGCGCGCGCGAACTTCACGTAGTCCTGGCTGCGGGCTTCCACCACGCCGGAGGCCGTCAGGCGCAGCACCAGGGCGATGTTCGCCAGCGCCAGGTTGATGGCGGGCATGATCAGGTGCGACCAGCCGTCGGCGGTCAGGATGGACAGGCGCACGCCCAGCACGGTCACCGTGTCGCCGCGGCCGGTGGCCGGCAGCCAGCCTAGCCAGACGGCGAACAGCAGGATCAGCATCATGCCCTGCCAGAAGTTCGGCAGCGAAAAGCCCAGCACGGACGAGGCCATGATGCCGCGGCCCACGTACTCATCGCGGTACAGGCCCGCGACCAGGCCCAGCGGAATGCCGATCACACAGGTCAGCATGATCGCGACGATCACGAGCTCGAACGTGGCCGGAATGCGCTGCACGATCAGTTCGATCGCCGGGATGCCGTGCACGAACGAGGTGCCCAGGTCGCCGTGCAGCGCGCGCCACAGGAACCCGGTGTACTGCTGCCACACGGGCAGGTCCAGGCCCAGGCGGGCGATCATCGCCTCGCGCGCGGCCTGGCTGGCTTCAGGGCTGACCAGCAGTTCGATCGGGTCGCCCACGGCATACACCGCGAAAAAGACCACGACCGACACGGCCAGCAGCACGAACAGACTCTGTATCAGTCTGCGTAGGATGAACAAGGCCACGAGATGATTTCCTTGGTGGGCTCAGGGTTGGGGAAAAGCCGGGGGGTTGGCAGGCCGTTCGTCAGGCAATCGGCTGTGCCAGGCGCACGACGGTGACGCCGGGCCGCAGGTTGGCGGTGGACGGCATGATGAGCACGCAGTTGTCGTACGGGGTGGTGACGGGTTCGCCTTCCGACCAGCCGATGATGGTGCCTGCCTGGGGCAGTATCTCCAGGCCCTTCCAGGCCTCGGCAAAACGGAAGTCGGCGCTCTTGGCGGCGACGGCGTGTGTGACGCGCAGCGCACGCTGCAGGGGCGCGCCGGGCGCGAACCAGGCGGCGGGGATGTCGCTGCGGTCCACCGTGCCGGCCTGCACCAGAAAGCGCGCCATCTGATCGGCGGCCACGCCGCGCGCCTCGGGGGCGCCGTGGAAACCGCATTCAATCAGCAGGGACCGCGTGCCGTTGTCGCCGGCTTCGCCAAAGCGGCCGAAATCGCGCATGCGAACGCCGGCGGCATGGCCGGCGTCGGCAATGATGGTGGCGGGATTGCCCAGGGACAGCGCCAGATCGATGTTGCGCTGTTCCAGGCCGGTCAGCTGCAGCGGCACGTCGGAATTGCTCATCGAGTGGAAGTCCAGCAGCCAGTCGGCCTCTTCCACCCACGGGCGGAGTTCGGCGGCGCGGCGGCGCTCTTGCGTGATCGGCGCGGACAGCTTGTCCTCGCTCCAGACGCGGTTCATGTCTTCGTCCACGAAGCGCGCGGGGGCGTAATTGCGGGAATCGAAGCGGTCGAAGGCCGCCAGGTTACAGAACGCCAGCGTCAGCGTGCCGCGGCGCGGGCGCAGGCCGGCGGCAAGCAGGTCCTTCAGCGCCCAGGCGCCGCACAGCTCGTTGCCGTGGATCAGCGCGCTCAGCATCACCCGCTTGCCGGGCGCACCGGAATCGAAATGCCAGACGCCGGGCGTATCGGTGTTGCCCAAGCGCTCGGCCGACAAGTCCGGACAGGCCAACAGGAAAGGACGGGGGGCAGGGGCGGACGTAGACGGGGGCAAAGACGTGGGCATGACGGTTCCGATGAAGCGAGACGATTGTAGGGGATGG
>NZ_JCBANC010000047.1:0-48206 GCF_059760815.1 Achromobacter sp. 1012554356
CCCGCGCGCCAGGCCAAGGCCACGCCCGCGCCGGCCAAGCGCGGCAAGGCGCGCGCCGAGAACGCCCCGCGCAAGCTGTTCGTGCTGGACACGAACGTGCTGCTGCACGACCCCAGTTCGCTGTTCCGTTTTGAAGAACACGACATCTTCCTGCCGATGATGACGCTGGAAGAGCTGGACCACCAGAAAAAGGGCATGTCCGAAGTGGCGCGCAACGCGCGTCAAGTCAGCCGTTCGCTGGACGCGCTGGTGCAGGACGCCACGCACCTCGAAGAAGGGCTGGAGCTGGCCAAGCTGGGCAACAAGGACGCCACTGGCCGCCTGATGTTCCAGACGACCGCCATCCACAGCACCCTGCCCTCGGACTTGCCGATGGGCAAGGCCGACAACCAGATCCTGGGCGTGGTGCGCGCCCTGCAGGAAAAATACCCGCAACGCGAGGTCGTGCTGGTGTCCAAGGACATCAACATGCGCCTGAAGGCGCGCGCGCTGGGCATGGCCGCCGAAGACTACTTCAACGACCATGTCCTCGAAGACTCGGACCTGATGTACTCGGGCGTCATGCAATTGCCCGAGGACTTCTGGAACAAGCACGGCAAGGATGTCGAATCCTGGCAACAGGGCGGCACCACCTTCTACCGCATCCACGGCCCGCTGTGTTCGCAGTTCGTCGTGAACCAGTTCGTCTACTTCGAAGGCCAGATGCCGCTGTACGCGCAAGTGCGCGAAGTCAGCGGCAAGATGGCGGTGCTGGCCACCCTGCGCGACTACACCCACGGCAAGAACAATGTCTGGGGCATCACGGCGCGCAACCGCGAGCAGAATTTCGCCATGAACCTGCTGATGAACCCGGAATGCGATTTCGTGTCGCTGCTGGGCCAGGCGGGCACGGGCAAGACGCTGCTGGCATTGGCGGCGGGCATCACGCAGGTGTTGGAGACCAAGCGCTACACCGAGATCATCATGACGCGCGTCACGGTGCCTGTCGGCGAAGACATCGGTTTCCTGCCCGGCACCGAAGAGGAAAAGATGCTGCCCTGGATGGGCGCGCTGGAAGACAACCTCGACGTGCTGAACATGGGCGAAGGCGAAGGCAACGGGGACTGGGGCCGCGCGGCCACCATGGACCTGATCCGCTCGCGCATCAAGGTGAAGTCCCTGAACTTCATGCGCGGCCGCACCTTCCTGAACAAGTACCTCATCATCGACGAAGCGCAAAACCTGACGCCCAAGCAGATGAAGACGCTGGTAACCCGCGCGGGCCCCGGCACCAAGGTGATCTGCCTGGGCAACGTCGCCCAGATCGACACCCCCTACCTCACCGAAGGCAGCTCCGGCCTGACGTTCGTGGTCGACCGTTTCAAGGGCTGGCCGCACTCCGGCCACGTCACGCTGCAGCGCGGCGAACGTTCGCGCCTGGCCGACTACGCGGGCGACGTGCTGTAGATCATCGTTCCCGCGCCACCAGCAAAAAGCCCCTTGATTGCTCAAGGGGCTTTTTTTTCACTGCCGCGAGCCGATTATTTGTCGGCTGCGTTGGTGATGGCATTACCTGCCCGGGACACATCCTTGCCCATGCCGGCAACGGTATTGCAACCGGCCAGCACGAAGCCGAATACGACAAAGGCAGTCAGCACAAACTTGCCGCGCATGCTTTAACTCCAAAATGAAAAAATGAAAGCGCCGATGCTCAGGCGATCTGCACGCGCAGTTCGCCCAGGCCTTCGACGCCGCCAGTGATCACGTCACCTTGGCGCACGGCGCCCACGCCTTCCGGCGTGCCGGTGAAGATGATGTCGCCGGGCTGCAGTTCAAACAGGCCCGACAGATACGAAATGCTTTCCGGAATATTCCACAGCATCTGGGAAATGTCGCTGGATTGCTTGCGCTCGCCGTTGACGTCCAGCCAGATGGCGCCCTTGTCGAGCGTGCCCACCACGCTGCGCGGGTGAATGGGACCGAGCGGCGCCGATTGGTCGAACGCCTTGCCGATTTCCCAGGGACGGCCCTGCTTTTTCATTTCGCCTTGCAGGTCACGGCGGGTCATGTCCAGACCCAGCGCATAGCCCCACACGCATTCGTTGGCCTGCTCGACGGGGATGTCGCGGCCGCCCTTGCCCAGCACCACGACCAGTTCCATTTCGTAGTGCAGGTTGGACGTTTTGGGCGGGTACGGCATCTTGCCGGTTTCGCCGTCGGCCACGAGCAGCACCGCGTCGGCGGGCTTGCAGAAGAAGAACGGGTCTTCACGGCCAGTGAAACCCATTTCCTTGGCATGCTCGGCGTAATTGCGGCCGACGCAATAGACGCGGCGCACGGGGAACAGCGCGGCGCTGCCGGCAACGGGAACCGCGACGGGCGGCTGGGGAGGCAAAACGTAGTCCATGAGCTATCAACCTATGACAAATACGTGACCGGAAAAACCGGAAAAAATATTACCCCGACGCGCGCGCGCTTGGCATGCCCTGTGACCCCGCGATGGGGCGCTGTTGTTGTTGGGCGGCCGGGCGTTTAAAAAAGCACTCGCGAGTGTAGCCCTTTCTGCGGCCGATGCGAGGACCGGATGGATCGGGCGCCCACAAGATAACGGCGCGGCGGCGACCGGCTACAGCCGTCGCGGCCCCGCCGCTGCAAGGCGCCAGCCGGCGCGATGCCGGCTGGCCTAAGGCCCGATCAGCCCTTGGTGTAGCGCTCGGCGCTGCGCACGATTTCCTCGTGTGCGGCGTCCACGCCCTTCCAGCCCTTGACCTTGACCCACTTGCCCTTTTCCAGATCCTTGTAGTGCTCGAAGAAGTGCTGGATGCGGGAAACGTCTTCCGCCGGCAGATCTTCATAGGACTTGATGTTGCGGTACGGCGGGTACAGTTTTTCGATGGGCACGGCCAGCAGCTTGGCGTCGCCGCCCGACTCGTCGTCCATTTCCAGCACGCCGATGGCGCGGCAACGCACGACGGCGCCGATCTGGATCGGGAACGGCGTCAGGACCAGCACGTCGGCGGGGTCGCCGTCTTCCGACAGGGTCTGGGGAATGTAGCCGTAGTTGCACGGGTAGTGCATGGCCGTCAGCATGAAGCGGTCAACGAAGATCGCACCGGAATCCTTGTCGACCTCGTACTTCACCGGGTCGGCGTTCATGGGGATTTCGATGATGACGTTGAAGTCTTCCGGCAGCTTCTTGCCAGGGGAGACGCGATCAAGACTCATGGTTCAACCTTGTTTGTCTGAATGGTTATTCAAATCGAGCCGTCGTCCTTGAACGGCGGCTTGGTGGTCGGCAGGGGCGCCGCGGGCGGCACAGGCTTGGCGGCGGGCGCAGCGGGTGCGGGCTTCGGCGAATACGTGGGCACCGGCTCGTCGAAAGCGGTGGCGGGAATCGGCGCGCTGTCGAAGTATTCGTCGATGTCGGCGGTGCCGCGTGCCAGTGGCGCGTCTTCGGGCGCCAGGGCGCGGTCGTGCTGCGCTTTGCTGACGCGCGCGTCCGGATCCAGCACGTAGTCCGAGGCCGACGCGGCAACGGGCGCTGCCGCAGCGGCGGCCGGCAAGGCGGGGTAATCGCCGCCGACGTCCGCATCGCTGTCCGTGTCCGACAGGCCAACGGCATAGCCGCCTTCGGCGTCCACGCGGTAAGGATCCGAACCCGTGTCCGCGGCGGGAAGCGCCGCGTCCGAGGCCAGCACAGGCAGGGCCATGCTGGCGGCCGTGGCCAGGCGCCAGTGGCGCACGGCGTCGACCGGGCGGTCCAGGCGATCGTACAGGCTGCCCAGCAATGCATGCGTCTGCGCATCGCTGCGTCGCGCCAGGCTACGAAGCAGGTAGCGTTCGGCCTGGCCCCAAAGCTGGCCATTCAGGCACAGCATGCCCAGCGCAGTCAGCAGATCGGGATCGGTCGGACGTTGATGCAGCCAGGTCTCGGCCTTGGCCAGGCGACGCGACACGTGTTCAGCTTCGCAGCGGGCATAGGCCGCCACCAGTGCGGGATTGAACTTGACCGCGATGGCCGACTCCAGCACGCGGGCGGCTTCATTGGGTTCGCCGGCGGCTTCGAAGGCCGCCGCGCCCGCCAGGGCGATTTCGGGCAGCAGGCGCTCTTCTGCCTTGAGGTCTTTCCAGATGGGACGCCAGGCATCGTTGCCCGCCGCGGCGCGCAGGCGCGCCGCGCCAGCGGCGTCGATCAGAACGTCGGCTTCCGTGCGGCCCAGCGCATTGCGGCGCAGGAGACCTCGCGCCAGCGTGAAGACCTGCTCCTGGTGGTTCAAGGCCGTATGCGCGCGCAGCAGCAGGCGCATGGTGTGCAGATGGCGCGCGCCGCCGTCGGCCAGCGGCCCCAGCACGGTCAGCGCCCGCTCGGCGCGGCCCTGATCCAGCAGCATGTCGGCCGACACCGTGGCCGTGGCTTCAATGAGGCCGGGCTCCGTGTCGGCCTGTTCCTGCGCGTTGGCGAGCAGGCGGTCGCGCCGGTCGAATTCGCCCAGGCCGTGCGCGGCGCGGGCCGCCGACAGCGCGGCCAGCACGCGGCGCGTGCGGACCTTGGTCTGGTCCAGAAGCTTGGTCAGGTCTTTTTCGGCGTGGGCGTAGCGGCCTTCGAGCAGACCGATCCAGCCGCGTTCAAGCAATTCGTGGTCGCGCGCCTGCGCGCGCTTGCCGCGCCAAGCCCGGACGCGATCGGGAATGGCGAGCAGCCAGGCCAGCAGGCGCAGGCCCACATACAGGATGATGAACGTCGCGACGATGAGCAGGACGGCGAGCGTCAGCGACATCTCGATGCGCCACGGCCACACCAGGAGCAGCACGTTGCCCGCATGCGAGCGCAGAACCACCGCCAGAGCGACGGCGACGACGGCGAGCAGTAGTGTCCAGAACCAGGTACGCATGAGCTCAGTCCTGGTCGCTGGTCTTGAAGCCCGCGGCGCGCAAGGCGGCCACGGCGTTCAGGCTATCCGCCACGTCCGGCATGCGCACGGCGATGTCGGTCTGGGCCAATTCGCGCGCGAGGGTCTGAGCGGCGACGGTATCGGGCGAGCGGCCATCGAAATATTTGGAAAGCGTCGAACCGACGTTGTCGAGCTCGCTCTTCCAGACCGACGGCTGACGCATCAGCATCGCCAGTTGCGCCGTCAGCAGCCGCTGGCGCAGGGTGCCGCGCACCTGATCGGCCTGCTCGGGTGACAACAGCAGCGCGGCAGGTTCGTCCACGCGCTGGATCGTGATGAGTCCGCCAAGTTCATGGGCCAGCGCGGAACCCGCGCGGCCGGGCCACGATGCGACTTCGGCGCGCCAGCGTTGCCACCACGGCGCGTCGGCGGGCAGACCGGCCTGCGGATCGATCGTGGGGGCCGGCGCGGGCGGCTGGGCTTGGCCCACCGGGGCAATGCCCGGCGACACGGTGTCGGGCACCAGCAGCGGCGCCTTGCCGATGAGCGCGACCAGGCGTTCGATGCGGCCGGACTGGGCGGGGATGTCGACGGTGGACACGGCACGCAAGCGGTCCAGGTCGCCGTTGATGGATTGCTGCAGGCTGGAGAAACGCGGACGGTCTGCGCGCGCGAGGCGCGATTGCGCGGTTTCCAGCGCGACGATGGCGTTGGAGACGTTGCCGGCCAGGCGCAATTGCTGATTGGCGATGGTCAGCAGGCGTTCGACGTCATTGGCCAGCAGTTCGTCGCTGGCGCTGTCGTTGAAGTTCTGCCAAGCCTGCTGCAGGGCGTTGTACTGGCTTTGTGTTTCGCGCAGCGTGTCTTCGAGTTCGGCGACGCGGCCCGACTGCGCCTGTGCCAAGGCAAGGGCTTCGCGGGTGTCCTTGCGGGCTTGCGCCACGTCGGCGCCCAGCGTGTCCAGGCGCGTTGCCACTTCGCGGCCCGCGGACACGAACTGGGTGCGTTGCTTCCACAGCGCATAACCCAGGCCAACGGCCAGCAGGATGACGATTATGAGGGCGGTGACCAAGGGACCACTGCCGCGCTTGGCCGGACGGGCCTTGACGGAGTCGGCCGGGGCCGATGCGGACGCGCTTGCGTCCGGGGCGGCCGGATAAACGGCCGAATCGGTAGCGGGAGTCTTATCTGTCATGACGCGATTGTATTCGGTGTCAGTCCGAACCAACGAATCAAGCAGCAACAAAAGCCTGGAATATCGACTCGTCGTTCGGCACGCAGATTTTTACCATCGCCGATCCAGACGTGCCATGACAGGACGGTGGCAGGCGGCCTGCCAGCGACGGGTGCGTGACCACGAAGCGGCAGCGCTGCCACCAGTCTGCCAGACCCGCGGCATGGAGCTGACGCTGGACGGCATCAGCGCCCTCCCCGCTGGTGAGCAGCCAAGTGGCGGAGACGCCCGCATCGGCCCAGCGCCGCAGCGTGCCAAGCTGGTCAGGGGTCCAGGCTGCCGGCTGCCGCTGGTAGGCGGCATGGCGCGTCACATGGACCCCATGGGCTTCAAGTTTGCCGCCAAGCCAGTCCCGTCCCTGGGTGCCGCGAACCACCAGCACGCGCGCGGGCAACCGCGGTTGCGCTTCGAGCACCTGCCACAGCGCCTCGGAATCGTGGGTGGACGCCGATTCATCCGGGTGCAGGACTGTTGTATTCGCGCCAAAAAAGCCCGTGTCGCGCAGCGCCTGAGCGCTGGCGGGGCCGACCGTGGCCGCAGCCACGCCCACCGGCCAGCCGGTGGCGCCGTCGGCCTGGGCTAACTGGTCCAGATACTGGCGGGCAGCATTGCCGCTGACGAACACGACGAGGCCGTAGTCCGAGGGCCGGGGCAGGTCTTCGGACGCGGCCGAAAGGGGATGGATTTCAAGAGCGGGCAAGATGCAGGGCTGCCAACCGGCGCCCTGAAGGCGGCTGGCCAGCGCTTCGTTGCGCCCTGCGGGCCGCGTCAGGATGGCGATGCGCGGCCCTTCGGCGGCTGCAAACGCCGGATCCATCAGTCAGGCCCGTGGTTGTGCAGGAGTTCGCGGAGGATCGCCTCTGCGCCCGCGTCCAGCAATTCGGAGGCGGCGGCTTCGCCGATGGCTTCGGCCTGATCCACCGGACCGGTGTGCACTGCATGAACGATACGGGTGCCGTCCGGCGATGCGACCAGCGCGCGCAGCGACAGGGTGTCGCCCGCGATCTGGGCAAACGCCGCCAGGGGAACCTGGCAGGAGCCACCCAGCTTGCGCGACACGGCGCGCTCCGCGAGCACGCAGGCGGTTGTGTCTGCGCTGACCAGCGGCGCCAGCCATGCGCGCATGTCGTCGCGGTCGTCGCGAATTTCAATACCGAGAGCGCCCTGCCCCGCGGCGGGCAAGCTGTCGGCGGGATCAAGCAGACTGCGGATGCGCTCGCCCATGCCCAGCCGGTCCAGGCCTGCCGCCGCCAGCACGATGGCGTCGTAGTCGCCTTTGTCGAGCTTGCCGAGGCGCGTATCCAGGTTGCCGCGCAGGGGTTTGACCACCAGGGCGGGAAACCGGGAACGGATCTGGGACTCGCGGCGCAGGCTGGAAGTGCCAACCACGGCGCCCGCGGGCAGGTCCGCCAGCGAGGCATATCGGTTGGACACGAAGGCATCGCGCGGATCGGCGCGATCGAGGACGGCGCAAAGCTCGAACGGGGCTTGCAGATCCACCGGCACGTCCTTCAGGGAGTGAACGGCGAGATCGGCGCGCCCGTCGAGCAGCGCGTTTTCGAGTTCCTTGACGAACAGACCCTTGCCGCCCACCTTGGACAGCGTGCGGTCGAGGATCTGGTCGCCTCGGGTCGTCAGGGTGAGAAGTTCAACTGCGCACGCTGGGTACAGCGTGCGCAGCCGATCGCGCACATGCTCGGCTTGCCACAGGGCAAGCCGGCTGGCGCGGGTCGCAATGACCAGACGTTGCGGCAGAGACACGTGATGCCATCAAACGAAGTTGGAGACGATGATCGTCGCGACTACGCCGAGGATGGCCAGCACGAACAGACCCTGAAGAAGGCTCAGGCCCGATTCGGATTGCTGGGGATCGGTGGATCTACGCAGACTCATGTGCTGATTCCTTGGAAGCGTTCTTGCGGCTTGCAAGCCACCGTCCAAGGACAACAACGAGCAAGGCGCCAATAATTTCAGCGGCGATTTTAACCGTAGTCGGCTGAACGCCAAATTGACGCTCGACAATAACGTCGGTGACCAGCATGCCGCCGGCGATCCAGCCCAGCAGGCCCGCGCCGAAGGTGACGACCAGCGGATAGCGGTCGATGAGCTTGAGCACCAGCGTGCTGCCCCAGATGATGATCGGCACACTGACGACCAGGCCGAAGATGACCAGACCCAGTTGATGGTCGGCATGCGCGTTCTGCGCGGCGCCAGCAATGGCGATCACGTTGTCCAGGCTCATCACGAAGTCAGCAATGATGATGGTCTTGATCGCGGCAACGATGGATGTGCCACCCTTGATGTCGCCATGCGCATCGTCTTCGGGAATCAGAAGCTTGACGCCGATCCAGACGAGCAGCACGCCGCCCACGACCTTCAGGAACGGGATATTCAGGAGCTGCATCGCGAAGGCGATCAGCACGACACGCAGAATGATTGCGCCCGCGGTGCCCCACAAGATGCCTTGCATCCGTTGCTTGGGCGCCAGGTTGCGACACGCCAGTGCGATCACGACAGCGTTGTCGCCGCCGAGCAGGATGTCGATAAGAATGATTTGAAATACCGCTGCCCAACTCAGCGTCTGAAAAAACTCAAGCACTTTGAACCCCCGAAGGCATTTATTAAAAGAATGGCCGGTCCCGGCCCGGCCGCCCTGCCGCGCCTTCGCGCGGCAGGTTGATTCAGAAAAACATATTATTGTAGTTCAGCTTTCAGTCAGCTTTCTGGCGCATCAGTAAAACTTTACCAATCAGCAGCACCAGCACTGCGCCGAGCACGCCGGACATCAGCGCGAAGCTATGCTGCGTCACGCCCAACGCGGCGTCAATACGCGCTACGGGCTCTTGCAATGCAGGATCGCCCACCAGCAGTTCGCCAGCAATGAAGCCCAGCAGCGCCGCGCCAACCCAGACGATGAGCGGGAAGCGTTCGATGACCTTCAAGAGCAGCGTGCTGCCAAAGATGACCAGGGGAATGCTGATGGCCAGGCCGAGCACCAGCAACGTCGTATCGCCCATTGCAGCGGCGGCAACAGCCACCACGTTATCCAGGCTCATGACCAGGTCGGCGATCATGATGGTGCGGATGGCGGTGAAAAGATTGCCCTGGGTCTTGCCGGCGCCATCTTCTTCGCCCTCGGGCAACAGCAGCGTCACGCCGATGTAGACCAGAAGCAGCGCGCCAATGAGCTTAAGCCACGGCAGCAGCAACAGCTTGGCCGCGACGAGCGTCAATACGATACGCATGATGATCGCAGCGGCGGAACCGACCACGATCGCTTTTTTCTGTTGTGCCGGAGGCAGTGAACGCGCCGCCAGCGCAATAACCACGGCGTTGTCGCCTGATAGCAGAATGTTGACCCAAATGATCTGGAGCAACGCGATCCAGAATGCCGCTGAACTGAGTTCCATGCCTCTCTTTCCTAGGTGTGATCCCCCTAGGACAAAACCAAATTAATGGATGAATTTGAACGGATAAACGTACAGACCGTCTTGGTGCGAGCCCGACGGCATTCTTGCTGGTACGCGCAAAATTTCTTTCATTATAGTTTCGTTCAGCTTTCCGTATGATTGCCCCGGCCGCTTCCTGGACGCGGGATTACCCTAAGGAATCGCGAAAAAACCGGACAAAAAAAAAGCCCGCCGAAGCGGGCTTTTTCATTGCGCAATGCTGAGACTTACAGCACCGACTTGAGCAGCTTGCCCATTTCGGAGGGGTTGCGCGTGGTGCGGATGCCGCAGGCTTCCATGACTTCCAGCTTGGCATCGGCCGTGTCGGCGCCGCCGGAGATCAGCGCGCCGGCGTGGCCCATGCGCTTTCCGGGAGGGGCGGTGACGCCAGCGATAAAGCCGACGACCGGCTTCTTCATGTTGTCCTTGGCCCACTGCGCGGCGTTGACTTCGTCCGGACCGCCGATTTCGCCGATCATGATGACGGCGTCGGTGTCGGGATCGTCATTGAACAGCTTGAGCACGTCGACGTGCTTCAGGCCGTTGATGGGATCGCCGCCGATACCGACGGCGCTGGATTGGCCCAGGCCCAGTTCGGTGACTTGCGCCACGGCTTCGTACGTCAGGGTGCCCGAACGGCTGACGATGCCGATGCGGCCCTTGCGGTGGATGTGACCGGGCATGATGCCGATCTTGATTTCGTCTGGGGTGATCAGGCCGGGGCAGTTCGGGCCCAGCAGCAGCGTCTTGCTGCCCTTGGCCTTCATGCGGTTCTTGACTTCGAGCATGTCGCGGACCGGGATGCCTTCGGTGATGCAGATGACCAGTTCCAGTTCGGCTTCGACAGCTTCCCAGATGGCGGCAGCGGCGCCGGCGGGCGGCACGTAGATGACGGACACGGTAGCGCCGGTGTCGGCCTTGGCGTCCTTGACCGACGCGAAGATCGGCACGCCTTCGAAGTCTTCACCCGCCTTCTTGGGGTTCACGCCGGCCACGAAGGCGGCCTTGCCATTGGCGTACTCACGGCACATGCGGGTGTGGAACTGGCCCGTCTTGCCCGTGATGCCCTGGGTGATGACCTTGGTGTCCTTGTTGATCAGAATCGACATTGTGAATCCTTGATTTTCTCTTTACTTGACGGCGGCTACGACGCGGGTGGCAGCTTCGGCCATCGTGTCGGCGCTGATGATGGGCAGACCCGATTCAGCCAGCATCTTCTTGCCGAGCTCTTCGTTGGTGCCCTTCATGCGGACGACCAGCGGCACGTTCAGGTTGACGGCCTTGCAAGCAGCGATCACGCCTTCGGCGATGACGTCGCAGCGCATGATGCCGCCGAAGATGTTGACCAGGATCGCCTTGACGCTCTTGTTGGCCAGCATGATCTTGAAGGCTTCGGTGACCTTCTCGGCCGTGGCGCCGCCGCCGACGTCCAGGAAGTTGGCCGGCTCGCCGCCGAACAGCTTGATGGTGTCCATCGTGGCCATGGCCAGACCGGCGCCGTTCACCAGGCAGCCGATGTTGCCGTCGAGCTGGATGTAGGCCAGGTCGAACTTGCTGGCTTCGATTTCAGCGGGATCTTCTTCGTCCAGGTCGCGGTAGGCGACGATTTCCGGGTGACGGAACAGGGCGTTGGAGTCGAAGTTGAACTTGGCGTCCAGGGCGATGATGTTGCCCTTGCTGTCGCGGTTCAGGGGGTTGATTTCGACCAGGGAGGCGTCGGTGTCCATGTAGCACTTGTAGAGCTTCTGGAACACGTCAACGGCCTGGGCGGTCGAGTCGGCGGGCAGGCCGATCGCATTGGCGATCTTGGTGGCTTGCTCGGCGGACAGGCCGGTCAGCGGGTCGATGTATTCGGTGATGATCTTTTCGGGCGTGGAGTGAGCCACTTCCTCGATGTCCATGCCGCCTTCGCTGGAAGCGATGAAAGCGACATTCTGCGTGGCGCGGTCGGTGACCAGCGACACGTAGTATTCCTTCTGGATGTCGGCGCCGTCTTCGATGTACAGGCGGCGAACCTTCTGGCCTTCGGGGCCGGTCTGATGCGTGATCAGTTGCATGCCCAGGATTTCGGAGGCCAGCTTGCGGACGTCGTCCAGCGAGCGGGCCAGCTTGACGCCGCCGCCCTTGCCGCGGCCACCCGCGTGGATTTGTGCCTTGACGACCCAAACCGGTCCACCCAGCTTTTCAGCGGCAGCCACGGCCTCGTCGACGGAAAGAGCGGGGATCCCGCGCGGCACGGGGACGCCAAATTGCTTCAGCAGTTCCTTGCCTTGATACTCGTGGATTTTCATGTGTTACCTGTCAGGACGTATGAGAAAAAGAAGGTGAATCGGAGGACGACTCGGCCGATGCCTCAGCGCTACCCCCGGTGTACCACTCGGGATAATGCTCAGCCACCACAGGGCCGCCAGTGCTGAGCGCATGGCAGCCGTCCAATTGGAATGGACGCCGGTTCGGGTTGGGTTCCTGCCGCCGGCGGTTGGCCATGGTCTGGACCGCCGCGGTGGGAAGCACCTGCGACAGCTCGGTCATGTGCGTACAGCCTTCCACATGCCCGAACCGCTCTTTGACCTGGCGACGGAACCCCTTGAGCAGGTTCATGCCGATCAGGTCAGTGTACGCCGGCTCGATGGCCTTGCAATGCTCGCCATAAGGCGCCGCGTCATAGACGGCCTGAGCCGCCACGATCGAGAATTCCTCGTCGATGGTGATGCGCAGGTGCATATGGTGGATGGGTTGCCCGGCCTTGAACATCTCGCCGTCGCGCTTGGGAAAATCGTACGCCTTGACGTCGATCAGCTCGGCTTCCAGGTCCCAGTTGCCGTCATCGCGCGCGTACGACTGCACACGTATGGAACGCGTATGCAGCGGCTGACGAGGACAATCTGGCGGTGGCAAGGGCATGCGTGGGGCCTGCGGGGCAGAGACGGCCAGCGCGTAATGGTGCGCGGCAACAAAACCTTCAAAGTATAGCGCAGGCGGCCTGCCGCAATCGTATTAATTGGCCGGGGGATGGCCCGCTATCCCACACGCTGGCCTGAGCGACGGCGGCGACTCGCGCTGGGCCGGCGCCAGATCGGCCTTGAAATCGCCGTGGGTGGCAGGCAAAAAGCCCGGCGCGCGCGAGGGGGCACGGCCGGGTTGGGGAATGTGCGCCCGGCGCCAGCGCGCCGGGGACGGACCATGGCGTCAGGCCGCGTCGCGCAGCGCGCGGGCTGCCTGGACCATGCCGATCAATGCGGCTTCGGTTTCCGGCCAGGCACGCGTCTTCAGGCCGCAGTCGGGGTTCACCCACAGGCGTTCCTTGGGCAGGCGGGCGGCAGCCTTGTTCATCAGGTCCACCATCCAGTCCACTTCGGGCACGTTGGGCGAATGAATGTCATACACGCCGGGGCCGATGTCGTTCGGGTAACGAAAGTCCTCGAACGCCTTGAGCAGTTCCATGTTGGAGCGCGACGTTTCGATCGTGATCACGTCGGCGTCCATGGCCGCGATGGATTCGATGATGTCGTTGAACTCCGAATAGCACATATGGGTGTGGATCTGCGTCTCGTCGCGCACGCCGGCGGTCGACAGGCGGAAGCAGTCCACGGCCCAGTCGAGGTACGCCTGCCAATCGGCGCGGCGCAGCGGCAGACCTTCGCGGATGGCGGGTTCGTCGATCTGGATGACGTTGATGCCGGCCGCTTCCAGGTCCACCACTTCATCGCGCAGGGCCAGCGCGAGCTGACGGCAGGTCTGCTCGCGAGGCTGGTCATCGCGCACGAACGACCATTGCAGGATGGTGACCGGGCCGGTCAGCATGCCCTTGACCGGCTTGTCCGTCAGCGATTGCGCGTAGGACGACCAGCCGACCGTCATGGGCGCGGGGCGCGCGACGTCGCCGAAGATGATCGGCGGCTTCACGCAACGCGAGCCGTAGCTTTGCACCCAGCCGTTCTTCGTGAACGCGAAGCCGGCGAGCAGCTCGCCGAAATACTCGACCATGTCGTTGCGCTCGGGCTCGCCGTGCACCAGCACGTCCAGGCCCACCTTTTCCTGGAAGCGGATGACTTCCTCGATCTCCTTGCGGATGGCGGCCTCGTACGCCGAATCCGTCAGGGCGCCAGCCTTCCAGTCGCGGCGCAACGCGCGGATTTCGGCCGTCTGCGGGAACGAACCGATCGTCGTGGTGGGATAGGCGGGCAGCCCAAGCTGTTCTTGTTGGCGCGCAATGCGGCCGGCGAACGGCGCGCGGTCGCGCGACACGCCCGCGGCGGCGGCCATGCGCTGGGCCACGGCCGGGTTGTGGATGCGTACCGAGGCGCGGCGCGCGGCCAGTGCGGCGCGCTGCCCGGCCAGCCCTTCCTGCACGGTCGAGTCGGTGGCACTGTGGAGCGCTCGGCCCAGCAGGCTCAGCTCGTCCAGCTTCTGGGCGGCAAAGGACAGCCAGCTCTTGAGCTCAGCATCCAGTTCGGTTTCGATTTCCAGGTCGACCGGCACGTGCAGCAGCGAGCACGACGGCGCCAGCCACAGGCGGTCGCCCAACTGGCGCGCGACCGGGGCCAGCGTGGCGATGGCGGCGTCCAGGTCGGTGCGCCAGATGTTGCGGCCGTTGATGACGCCCGCGGACAGCACCTGACCGTCATTCAGGCCGGCCACCACGGCAGCCAGCTGGTCGGGCTCCCGCACCAGGTCCACATGCAGACCCGCAACCGGCAGGGCCTGGACCGTCGAGAGATTGTCTTTCAGACCGTCGAAATACGTCGCGGCAAGCAACTTGACCGGGCTGGCAGCCAGCGCGGCGTACACCTGCTTGAACGCATCGCGCCAGGCTTGCGGCAGGTCGAGCGCCAGGATGGGCTCGTCGATCTGCACCCACTCGACACCCAGCTTGGCAAAGCGTGCCAGCACGTCCTGGTAGACCGGCAACAGCGCGGCCAGAAGCTGAAGCTTGCCGGCATCGGCGGCGCCGTCGGCAAAGGCGTCGCCCTTGCCCAGGAACAGCCAGGTCAGCGGACCGGGGATGACCGGCTTTACCTGCAGACCCAGCGCCTGCGCTTCCTTGACCTGCTCGAACAGGGTTTCGCGGGCAATGCGGAAGGTCTGGCCGGGCACCAGTTCGGGGACGATGTAGTGGTAGTTGGTATCGAACCACTTCGTCATCTCGCAGGCGGCGGCGGGCTTGCCGGATGGGGCGCGGCCGCGGCCCATGCGAAAGAGCGTGTCCAGCGACACCGGTTCGTTGTCCTTTTGGCCGAAGCGCGCAGGCACCGCGCCAAGCAGCGTCGTCCATTCCAGGATCTGGTCGTACCAGGCGAAGTCGCCCACCGGCACGAGCTTGACGCCGGCCGCGGCCTGAAGCCGCCAGTGGCGGGCGCGCAGCTCGCGGCCCGTTTCTTCCAGCGCGCCGGCGGTCTGCTTGCCCGCCCAATACGCTTCGACGGCGCGCTTGAGTTCGCGCTGCGCGCCAATGCGCGGGAATCCCAAATTATGAATCGTAGTCATGTGAACACGCCTTTCCACAAAATTTGTTCAAGTGACGGCTATTTTGACCGCAAAGTTAAATGAATCAAAATCAATGTCTACATTCATAATATGAAAAACTCTCATAGAATATCGAATCGTTCCGGACGCCCACGAGTTGGCGCCCCGGATTGCCCCGTAGATTTGTCTTGTGTGAAGCCGCCTCGATGCTAGAAATCCGCCACCTCGAAACACTGACCGCCATCCGGGATGGCGGCAGCCTCCAGGAAGCTGCTGAACGCCTGCACCTGACGCAGTCCGCGCTGTCGCATCAATTGCGAGACCTGGAGACCCGGCTCGGCACGCCCCTGTTGAATCGCCGCACGCGGCCGGCCCGCCTGACGACTGCTGGCCTGCGCGTGCTGGCGCTGGCCGACGACGTCCTGCCGCGCATCCGCGCCACCGAACGCGACCTGCAACGGCTCGCGGCTGGCCGCACCGGCCGATTGCACCTGGCGATCGACTGCCATTCCTGCTTTCAGTGGCTGATGCCGGCGCTGGACGCCTTTCGGGTGCAATGGCCGGATGTGGCGCTGGACCTGTCTGCGGCATTCTCGTTCGCCCCCTTGCCCGCGCTGGTGCGCGGCGACCTGGACCTGGTCATCACCTCGGACCCGCAGCCGCTGGACGCGGTGGAGTACCTGCCGCTATTCAAATATGAATTGGTGCTGGCCGTGTCCGAATCCAACCCGCTCGCGGGCAGCAAATTCATCGTGCCGGAACAGTTGGCGGACCAGACGCTGATTACCTATCCGGTGGACAAGCAGCGACTGGACGTCTTTACCGCCTTTCTGGACCCGGCGGATGTCGAGCCGGCCGCCATCCGCAAGGCGGAGCTGACGCCGATCATTGCGCAACTCGTCGCCAGCAATCGTGGCGTGGCGGCGCTGCCGAACTGGGCGCTGACGGAATACATGAACCAGGGATGGCTGCGGCTTTGCCGACTGGGGCCGCAAGGAGTGTGGCGCACGCTGTACGCCACGGTGCGCAGCGAGGACACGGACGCCTCGTATATCGACGAATTTTTGACGATCACCCGAGACGTCTGCTTCAAGACGCTGTCGGGCATCAAGTCGGCGAAATGATGGCGGGGTTGCGCAATGGGTGCAGTCAGTCTTCGCCGCCCTCGCCCAGGATGCGCCGGATCACGTCGTGCGCGAAACCCCGGCTGGCCAGAAAGCGCGCCTGCTTTGCGTAGGCCGCACGATCTTCGGGCTTGGCGCTGAAGCGCTTTTTCCAGACTTCAAGCGCCCGGTCGTACTCGGTGGCGCGAAGCTGGTCGCGCAGTTCCGCGACCTGGTTGTCGTCCACGCCGTGCTGGCGCAGTTCCTGCACGATGCGCGCCGCGCCCTGCCGGGAGGCGCGCCGATGAACCAGGCTTTGGGCGAAGCGTTCGGTGGACAGCCAGCCTTCTTTTTCAAGCGTGTCCAGCACGGATTCGACTTCAGAGGCATCTTCGGCGTAAGCAGCCAGCTTGCGCGCCAGTTCTTCGCGCGCGTGCTCGCGCCGCGATAGATACCCCACTGCCCGCATCTTCAGCGACGGCCCCTTGCGCGCCTGCTTGCCGTCGGACGTTGACGCCTCGCCGTCGTTGTCGGCAGCGTCGGCACGCCGGCCGCGTGCGGCGCCGCGCTGATCGGAACTTCGCTGTTCGGAACTGCGGTGCCACAGGCCGGAAGATTCAGCGCCATCGGCCGAATCGTCAGACGCCGCGGTCTCGCGGGCCACCCGCGCATCGGACGTGCGCCGCAAGCCTTGCGGCTTGGCGACCGTTTCGAATTCGTCGTCCAACCTGGCGCGTTGGCGTTCGGCGGACGCGGGAGTCGATTTCCAGCTCATGCGCTTTTCTGCTTGCTAAACAAAACAAAACGGCAGGCCCATGTTGGCGCCTGCCGCAGTTTCCCAGCCCAGCCGGGCCGGCGTTGGGGCTTGCCCGAACCGCGGCGAGCCCTGTCGAATGCCCCGAAATTACTCGGCGGTGTCTTCCGCCGTGGGCACGAATTCAGCGGCGCGGCTGACGATACCCTGGTTTTCGCGGACGCGGTTTTCGATCTCGATGGCCATGTCCTTGTGTTCTTTCAGGTATTCGCGGACGTTGTCCTTGCCCTGGCCGATGCGGTTGCCGTTGTAGCTGTACCAGGCGCCCGACTTGTCGACGACGTTGGCGGCCACGCCGAGGTCGATGATTTCGCCTTCGCGCGAGATACCCGCACCATACATGATGTCGAACTCCGCCTGCTTGAATGGCGGCGCCACTTTGTTCTTGACGACCTTGACGCGGGTTTCGTTGCCGACGACCTCGTCGCCCTTCTTGATGGAGCCGATGCGGCGGATGTCCAGGCGCACGGACGCGTAGAACTTGAGCGCGTTGCCGCCAGTGGTGGTTTCGGGGTTGCCGAACATGACGCCGATCTTCATCCGGATCTGGTTGATGAAGATGACCATGCAGTTGGTCTTCTTGATGGTGGCGGTCAGCTTGCGCAGCGCCTGGCTCATCAGGCGGGCCTGCAGGCCGGGCAGCGAATCGCCCATTTCGCCTTCGATTTCGGCCTTGGGAACCAGGGCGGCCACGGAGTCGACGACGATCAGGTCGACCGAACCCGAGCGCACCAGCGCGTCCGTGATTTCCAGTGCCTGTTCGCCGGTGTCCGGCTGCGAGATCAGCAGGTCGGCCAGGTTGACGCCCAGCTTGGAGGCGTACTGCACGTCCAGAGCGTGTTCCGCGTCGACGAAGGCGCAAGTGCCGCCCACCTTTTGCATTTCAGCGACGACCTGCAGCGTGAGCGTGGTCTTGCCCGACGATTCCGGACCGTAGATTTCAACGACGCGGCCGCGCGGCAAACCGCCGACGCCCAGTGCGATATCCAGACCGAGCGAGCCCGTGGAAACCACCTGAATGTCGTGCGAGACCTCGTTGTCGCCGTAGCGCATGATCGAGCCCTTGCCGAACTGCTTTTCGATCTGCGAGAGTGCGGCGGCAAGCGCCTTGGCTTTTTCCGAAGCGGCGGCCTTGGTGGTTTTGTCGTCCATGAGGAGTCCTGTCTGTAACGTATCTGGAAGTCGGAAAACTGCGGGTCTGGCAATGAGGATCAGATTATGGCATCGGATTGTACTGGACAAATAACCAGTGTGCCAGTTCTTTGCACGTATACCCTGAGTGGCAAGCCCGGCGGCGTATGACAGAATCCGGAGCGATCCCGGTATTTTGCCCTTTTTCCGCCCCCGGGCCGGTGTGTTTCTTCCTAGCAGCAGCCCATGCGTATCCTGATTGCCGAAGACGACAGCATCCTGGCCGACGGCCTGTCCCGCTCGTTGCGCCACAACGGCTATGCCGTGGATGCCGTGCGCGACGGGCTTTCCGCCGATTCCGCGCTGGCCGCCCAGGCTTTCGACCTACTCATCCTGGATCTCGGCCTGCCGCAACTGGCCGGCCTGGAAGTGCTGCGCCGCCTGCGCGCCCGCAATTCCGCCCTGCCCGTTCTCATCCTGACCGCCGCCGACAGCATCGAACAGCGCGTCAAGGGCCTGGACCTGGGCGCCGACGACTACATGGCCAAGCCCTTCGCGCTGTCCGAACTCGAAGCCCGAGTGCGGGCGCTGACGCGGCGCGGCGCGGGCGGCGGCGCCACGATGCTCAAGCACGGCAAGCTGCTGTTTGACCAGACCGGCCGCGTCGCCATCGTCGACGACCAGACGCTGGATCTGTCGGCCCGCGAAGTCAGCCTGCTCGAGATCCTGCTGACCCGCAGCGGACGCATGGTCAGCAAGACCCAACTCGTGGATCACCTGTGCGAATGGGGCGAGGAAGTCAGCACCAACGCCATCGAGGTCTACGTGCATCGCCTGCGCAAAAAGCTGGAGCCCAGCGGCGTGAAGATCGTCACCGTGCGTGGCCTGGGCTACTGTCTTGAGCGGGACCAGGGTGCGGCGTACCTCGCAAGCTGAGCCCTCCCCAGAGCCGCTCAACCAGGAAGCCCTGGACATCATGCAAGCCGGGTCCAAGGGCCCGAGCTTCGCGCCGCCCCAGCGCTCGCTGCTGGGCGAGATTCTGGACTGGATGCTGGCGCCGCTGTTCCTGCTGTGGCCCATGAGCGTCGCCATCACCTACGTGGTGGCGCAGAACATCGCCAACGTGCCTTACGACCGGGCGCTGGCCAACAACCTGCATGTGCTGACGCGTCAGGTTCACGCGCAGGATGGCCGCGCGGTGCTGAAGATGACCGATGCCGCGCGCGACGTGCTGCGCGCCGACGAAACCGACAGCGTGTTCTGGCTGGCGCTGGGCAGCCGCGGCGAATACCTGGGCGGCGACCGCGCGCTGCCGCTTCCCGCCACGGTGGGCCAGCCCCGCCCCGGCGAGGTCCAGTACGAGGACGACACGCTGCGGGGCTTCGGTATCCGGCTGGCCTTCACCTGGGTGGATCTGCACCTGCCCGGCACGCAGCCGGCGCTGTTCATCGTGGCCGAGACCGTGGAAAAGCGCACGCAGCTCGCCAACGACATCATCAAGGGCGTGATCATTCCGCAGTTCGTGGTGCTGCCCATCGCCGTGCTGCTCGTCTGGTTCGGCCTGTCGCGCGGCGTGGCGCCCTTGAATGCGCTGCAGCAGCGGCTGCGCGCGCGGCGGCCCGACGACCTCTCTCCCATCGACGAGCGCGCCGCGCCGTCCGAAATCGCGCCGCTGGTCGCGGCCATGAACGACCTGCTGGACCGCCTGTCCGCCAACGTGCAGGCGCAGCGCCGGTTCGTGGCCGATGCCGCGCACCAGTTGAAGACCCCGCTGGCCGGGTTGCGCACACAGGCCGAACTGGCGCTGCGCGACGCCAGTCCCGAGGAAATGCAATCCAGCCTGCGCCAGCTCGTGACTGGTTCTGAGCGCGCGACGCGGCTCGTCAACCAGTTGCTGCTCCTGGCCCGCGCCGAGAACCCCAGCGCCATCGGGCTGACGCGCACGGACATCAACGCGATCGCGTACGAGCAGACCATGCACTGGGTGCCGTTGGCGCTGTCGCTCAGCACGGACCTGGGTTTTGAAGGGTCGGATACGCCCGTCGAGATCAACGGCAATCCCCTGCTGCTGGCCGAATTGCTGAACAACCTGGTCGACAACGCGCTGCGCTACACCCCGCGCGGCGGCCACATCACCGTGCGCGTGTTGCAGGCGGACAGCCAGGGCGTGCTGGAAGTCGAGGACTCGGGACCAGGCATTGCGCCCGAGGAGCGCGAACGTGTGTTCGACCGCTTCTACCGCGTGCTCGGCACGACGTCCGATGGCAGCGGACTGGGCCTGGCCATCGTGCGCGAAATCACACAGAAGCATCAGGCAAGCGTCGAGATCGGCGACCATCCCACCGAACACTCCAGCCTGCCCGGCACGCGCATCCGCGTCGTTTTTCCCCTCTATACGCCTGCGCCAGAGGCATCGGACAGCTAAGGACTATCCCTAGCACTCCCCTGTGAAATTACTATTTGTTTCAATTTTAAGATTCGAGTAAGGGTCACGTCAGAACCTCGTCAGCCTCGGCCCCCAATGTGGCGATAGCTCGATGTCGGTCTCGCCGGCGGAGGGTCAAGCACGGCGGAAAACCGCCGGCCTAAAAACGAGGAGACATCATGAGCACAACTACCATGGCAGGCCGCGGTCCATCCGCGGATCCGCGTCCGATGACCAAGGAGGAGCGCAAGGTCATCTTCGCGTCTTCACTCGGCACGGTGTTCGAGTGGTATGACTTTTATCTGTACGGCTCGCTCGCAGCCATCATTGCCCAACACTTTTTCTCCGGCGTGAACCCGACCGCGGGCTTCATCTTCGCGCTGCTGGCCTTCGCGGCCGGTTTCGCGGTGCGGCCGTTCGGCGCGCTGGTGTTCGGCCGTCTGGGTGACCTGGTCGGACGCAAATACACCTTCCTGGTCACGATCGTGATCATGGGCCTGTCCACGTTCCTCGTCGGCATCCTGCCCAGCTACGCCAGCATCGGCCTGGCCGCACCCGCCATCCTGATCGTCCTGCGCCTCTTGCAAGGCCTGGCGCTGGGCGGCGAATACGGCGGCGCGGCGACCTACGTTGCCGAACACGCCCCGCACGGCCGCCGCGGCTTCTACACGTCCTGGATTCAAACCACCGCGACGCTGGGCCTGTTCCTGTCGCTGCTGGTCATCCTCGGCATCCGCACGTTCATGGGTGAAGACGAATTCAAGGCCTGGGGCTGGCGCATTCCGTTCCTGATCTCGGTGGTGCTGCTTGGCATCTCCGTGTGGATCCGCCTGCAACTGAACGAATCCCCCACCTTCAAGCGCATGAAGGAAGAAGGCAAGGGTTCGAAGGCGCCGATCGCCGAATCGTTCGGCCAATGGAAGAACCTGAAGGTCGTGATCCTGGCGCTCCTGGGCCTGACCGCCGGCCAAGCCGTCGTCTGGTACACGGGTCAGTTCTACGCCCTGTTCTTCCTGACGCAAACGCTGAAGGTCGACGCCAACACCGCAAACATCCTGATCGCCATTGCGCTGCTGCTGGGCACGCCATTCTTCGTGATCTTCGGCGCACTGTCGGACAAGATCGGCCGCAAGCCCATCATCATGGCGGGCTGCCTGATTGCCGCGGCGACCTACTTCCCGATCTTCCAGGGCCTCACGCACTTCGCCAACCCGGCGCTTGAAAAGGCGCAAGCCACCGCCCCGGTCACGGTGATCGCGGATCCGAGCACGTGCTCGTTCCAGTTCAACCCCGTGGGCACGGCGTCGTTCACCAGCTCTTGCGACGTGATCAAGTCGTTCATGGCCCGCAACTCGGTGAACTACCGCAATGAAGCCGCCCCGGCGGGTTCGATGGCCCGCGTCAAGATCGGCAATGAAGAGTTCGCCTCGTTCGACGGTCGCTCGCTGGCGCCCGCCGAGTTCAAGGCCAAGGTCGCTGAACTCGACAAGACGCTGACCGCCTCCATCCGCAGCCACGGCTACCCGGCCAAGGCTGATCCGGCCCAAACCAACACCGTGATGGTCGTGGTGCTGCTGACGATCCTGGTGCTGTACGTGACCATGGTCTACGGCCCGATTGCCGCCATGCTGGTCGAAATGTTCCCGACGCGCATCCGCTACACGTCGATGAGCCTGCCGTACCACATCGGCAACGGCTGGTTCGGCGGCTTCCTGCCTCCCGTCGCGTTCGCGGTGGTGGCAGCCACCGGCAACATCTACGACGGCCTGTGGTATCCGATCATCATCGCGGTGATGACCCTGGTCATCGGCACGCTGTTCGTGCGCGAATCCAAGGACAACGACATCAACGCTTGATAGACCATCCCCCGCCGGGCGGGACTGCTGCGCCTGCCCGGCCTTTCAAAAGCTCCTTATTGGAGCTTTTTTTTTATTCGCACTTTCAGGACCATGTCAGACCGGCGCCAGTAGACTGAGCGCTCAGATTACGGCCTTGCGCAAGATTGCCTGACGATTGATCCCCCTGTCAGACGATTGCAGGGCTGCTCTTCTGACACCGATGCCGCGTTCCCCGCGAGCCTTTTATGACGCGGCATTGTGTGCTCCCGTACCGGCCCGACTCTTTATTGAGCCGGGCCGCTTTTTTTTGCGGTCACGGATGCTGCGGCCACGCCTGCAAAGAAAAAGGGCGGCCGCAATGCGACCGCCCTCTTCATGCAGCGCGCCGGCCTTGCGGTCGGCTACGATCAACGACGCATGCCCACGCCGATCGCGACCACGCCCGCCACGATCGCGGCAATGCCTGCCCACGTCGGGATGGGAACCGACTTCTCGGTTTCCGCGGTGGCCTTCACGGATCCGATCTGCAGGACCGTTTCCTCGGACTTGTAGCTAAAGCCCTTGTAGGCCAAGGCAACCACGCCCAGGACAATCAGGATCGCGCCAATGATTTTCATGTATTTACTCCAATCTCACGTTGGTGCGCGGGACATTACCGGATAGGCCGATCGCTGTCAGTGACAGAACGTGTCGCCTGTTGCCGGGGCACTCAGCCCCTTCGGCAAAGCCGCCGCGTCGTATAGAATCAACCCTTTTGGCCGACGCTCATGTGGTTCAAGAATCTCAAGATTTACCGCCTCTCTTCGCCCTGGACCCTGACCGGCGATCAGCTTGAAGACACGCTGGCGAAGCATGCCTACCAGTCTGGCAACAACCTCGAAATGCAGAGCCTGGGCTGGGTGCCCCCGCGCGAGAACGGCGGTCTGGCCCACGAAGTCAATGGCCAGATCCTGCTCAGCCTGCGCGCCGAAAAGAAGCTTTTGCCGGGCACCGTGATCAACCAGGTCGCCAAGGCACGCGCCCAGGAAATCGAAGAGCAGCAAGGCTACAAGCCGGGCCGCAAGCAGATGAAGGAAATCAAGGAGCGCGTCACCGACGAGCTTCTGCCGCGCGCCTTCAGCGTTTATCGCGACACGCGCGTCTGGATCGACCCGAAGAACAACTGGCTCGTCATTGACGCGGCCGCTTCGGCCAAGGCCGACGAAGTCATCGGCCTGCTTGCCAAGTGCGTCGATCCCTTCCCGCTGGAAAACCTGTACGTCGCCCAGTCGCCCGCCTCTGCCATGACCGGCTGGCTGGCCGAGGACGAAGCGCCTAGCAACTTCACCATCGACCAGGACACCGAACTGCGCTCGTCCGGCGAAAGCGGCGCGGCGATCCGCTACGTGAAGCACTCCATTGACGCCGACGACGTGCGCCGCCACATCCAGTCCGGCAAGCAGTGCACCCGCCTGGCCATGACCTGGGCCGACCGCGTGTCGTTCGTCCTGACCGAAGGCCTGGACGTCAAACGCGTGGCGCCCCTGGACGTGCTGAAGGAAGGCAACGAAGGCGTCGCCGCGAACGACGACGAGAAGTTCGACTCCGACATGATGCTGATGACCGGGGAATTGGCCAAGATGATGGCCGAGCTGGTCGAGGCGCTGGGCGGCGAAAAGAAGATCTAAGCCTTCTTTTGCGCATCCACAGCAAGGGCCGCCCTTTCGGAGCGGCCCTTTTTCATGCCTCGACGCTGCGGTCGCGGCCGGCCTGTTTGGCCTTGTACAGCGCCTTGTCGGCGCGATCGATCAGGTACGCATAGTCGGGATGGCCATCGAACGTTGCGACGCCAATGCTGGCCGTCACTTGCAGCGCGCCGGATTCGGCCATCATGAAGCGGTGCCGGCGGATCTCGGCGTTGAGCTTTTCAGCCGCGGCCAGCGCGGCGCCGGGTCCCGTGTCCACCAGCACGACCAGAAACTCCTCGCCGCCATAACGGAACACGAAGTCGCTGGATCGACAGGTCTGGTGAACCACTTCAGCGAACTGGCGCAGGATCTGGTCGCCGCCGGCGTGGCCATGCGCATCGTTGATGGCCTTGAAGTGATCGATGTCCAGCAGCAGCACCGAAAAGCTCGACCGCTGACGCTGGGCCAGTGCGATCTCGCGGCCGATGACGGACGGCAGGAAACGGCGGTTCAGCACGTTGGTAAGCGGATCGCTACCGCTTTCAATCTCGGCCACCATGTCGAACAGGCCGTTGAGCAAATGCTTGATGCGCGCCACCAGCTCCTGCAGCTCCCGGACCTGATCAGGCAGCGATTCGTGTTCGTGACCGCCCCCCTGCATCATGCGCGGCAGCACCGTGTCATCCAGACGCGCCACGGCCTCCATGATCTGGCGCAGCGCCGGCGCGCTTTCAAAGAGCACCGCGCCCTTGTGCTGCAGCCACAGGCCAAATTCCGACGCGGCAAGGCGCGGCAGCGCCTGCTCCGGCGTCCGGTAATGCAGACCGATCAGCACAGCCTGGCTCCACTCGAGCAACGCGGCCCGCTGGCGCTCGCGCTCGGTCGAGATGTTCTGCCCCAACGCGAAGAGGCGATAAGCCTCGTCGTTGCGCGCGCCACGGTTGATATCGCGCATGAATGCGCGGCTCATCTGCTCGATCGCCAGATCGAACAGGTTGCACACGTATTGCGTGGCCACCGACACCGCCATGCCATCCAGACCGCTCGCGCGCAGGCGCTGCGCGATCTCGTTCTTCAGGATGCGGGCGCCGGCCATCACCAGATGAATCGGAATGTGGACGCGTGCGTGGACCTCGCCGACCTTTTTCTGCGTGGCCAGCAGCACGTCGATATCGCCTTGGTCGCGCACGCAGAGCAGGCTCTTCAGCCAGTGCGTCATGCCGCGATGCAAGCGGGTCGACACGATTTCATGCGAGAGCCGCGGGCCGGCCTCGGCATCGGCGAGCAAGGTCGAATAGAAGGCGTCCACCAGTTGCGTGGCATGGTCGGACACCACCGCCGCAACCTGGCCGCGCGTATCGGCGTCCACCGACTGATAGACCGCTTCCCAGGCCTGCGCATTGGATGCGCTCAGGTAGCAATCGTGGCCGCTGGCCGTGTGTGCGGTGGCCGCAGGAGGAACACCGGTACTGCTCGAAGACATAAGCTCATCCGCCCAAGAACGGCGTGCGCGCCTGGCTGCGACACGCGCCCGAAAAACCAGCGCGGATTATGCTTGAATTCTCCGTGGCGGGGCCGCGCTTGCGGCGCCGCCACGGGCGGTTGACGTCAATCCAGGCCGTGGAAGACCGAATCGTCGGGACCGACATGCGACGGATGCTGCCACGTCACATCGCGCAGCGAGTGCTGCACCAGGCCTTCCACGCCCAACAGCACCGCGAAGATCGCCATGCGGATGGGAATGCCGTTGTCGGTCTGGCGGAAGATGGCCAGACGCGGATCGTGGTTCAGGTCCACGCTGAGATCGTTGGCGCCAGGACGGCTGTCACGCGGCAGCGGGTGCATCACGATCGTTTCGGGGCTGCAGTACGCGTCGATGATGGCGCGGTTGACCTGGAAGTCCGGCGTGTAGCCTTCGTTCTCTTCGTTGGCGAAGCGTTCCTTCTGAACGCGCGTCGCGTAGATGACGTCGGCGCCCGCCAGGCCTTCGGCCAGAGAAGACTTCTGTTCGATGATGTTGCCGTTGCGGCTGGCCTGCTCGACGATGTAGGTCGGCATCTCCAGGCCCTTGGGCGAAATCAGCGAGAACTTCACGTTCTTGTACAGCGCCATCAGCTTGATCAGCGAATGCACGGTGCGGCCGTACTTCAGGTCGCCGACCATGGCGATGTGCGCGCCGTCCAGCAGCTTACCCAGGCGCGAGAATTCGGTCAGGATGGTGTACAGGTCCAGCAGCGCCTGGCTGGGGTGTTCGCCGGGGCCGTCGCCGCCGTTGACTACGGGGATGTTCGTCGCGCGCGCGAATTCCGCGACCGAGCCTTGGTCGGGATGGCGGATGACCATCGCGTCCACATAGCCGCTCATGACGCGGCTGGTGTCATAGATGGATTCGCCCTTCGCCATTGACGAGAACGTGAAGCCGGTGGTGTCGCACACCGAGCCGCCCAAGCGGCAGAAGGCGGAACCAAAGCTGACCCGGGTGCGGGTGCTGGCCTCGAAGAACAGGTTGCCCAGCACGGCGCCTTCCAGCACGCGCGACACCTTCTGGCGGCGCGCGATGGGCTGCATCATGTCGGCCACGCGGAACAGGTCTTCGACAGAGTCGCGGGTGAACTGGTCCACCGAGAGCAGCTGGTTCTTGCCTTCCAGGGCAATGCGATCACGCAGCGGGCCGTCTTGTACGCTTTGCGTATATTTTTCCAGTAGCACACCGTTTTGCACGATTTCCGTGACAAAGCGCTGGACGACTTCCGGCATCGCTCGGAATTCCTGTGAACCTTCCGGCAGAAGCCAGGTATCAAGCGCCCGGCGCTTGACGCCGATACGCGTGGCGAACACATCGCGGGTGAGGTTGAGGCGGCGCATGGCGTCGCGCAGAAAGGCTTGCTGGGAGATGCTCATGACGGGCCCCAAAAAGAGGATTTATATACGCAGTGCGCATATTATTCCTACCATCTTTACAAGTCCAACATTTTTGCGCATACGGGTTTACCCGCGTTTTTATCGCTGTGCGTAGGCCGCCGCCTGCGGCGTGGCAGTCGCGGCCTGCCCGGCCGCGAACCAGCACGCCCCGCAGAAAGCCAGCATGCTGGTCAGGTAGCACACCAGCGCCAGCAGTTGCGCGGGCCAATGGCCGCGCGTCAGATGACCGTTGTAGCCTTGCCGCAACAGGCTGACCTGCGCCAGGTAGGCAAACGCCACGCCCAGGCCCGCCAGCACCAGCCCGGCAAGAAAAAACAACAGAGGTACCTGCAAATCGGGCGCGGCAATGTCCGACCCCACAATGCCTAGTGAGAATCCGACCAGGATCAGGGCAGCGCCGCCGTTCAACCACCCCAGGAAGCGAAACGCGCCGGCCAGCAACGCGAACGACGTGCCGTTTGCGCGGAGCTGCTGGGCGCGGGGGTCCATGGATCAACCGCCCGTGGCGCTGCGGCAGATGGGCGTCGCGCTCTGAATCGACTTGCGCGCCGCCGCGATCTCGGCCTCGTCCCAGCGACCTTCACCCAGGACCGTCACAGTCACCTTGGAGGTGGCAGGACCGTCGGCCTCGGCGGAAATCAATTCCAGCACGGTTGCGGGCTGGCCGACCTTGTAAAGCTTGATTTCGTCCGGCGCGCCCTTCTCGCCAAGGCTATGGCGCCAGGCATAAGAGACGCCGTAAGGATGGCTGACCTGCGTATGGCACGTGCGCACGTATTCGCCGGCACGGCGGAACGCCGCCTGGTAATTGGTGTCGACGCTAAAGGTTTCCTTCTTGGCGGTTTCCGACTCGTAGACCCCGGTGCTGGCGCAACCGGCCAACGTGGCCGCCACCGTAGCCGCCAACGTGACAGCCACCCATACAGACTTGCGCATGATTCTTCCCGCCATTGCTATTCGGACTTCCGCGATTATGCCAGCGGCTGCAAAAAGGCCACGCCGGAAATGCCAGTTTTTGGCACTCCGTGCGTGGCCTTGCGCCGTCGTGACGGCAACGGGCCGGGCGCCTTAGCGCTTTTCCGCGGCCCCTTCGATCTTTTCCCCGCCCCGCTGGATATCCTTTCCGGCCCCGGCGACGGTGTTGCACCCCGCCGACAGCGCAGCAATCGAAAGCATCATGACGAGAAAGACTTTGTTCTTCATAAACATCTCCTGTCTGGGCATGGAAAAAACGAAGCCCAGCATACCTCAAAGGCCCCAATTTGCGCGAGACGTGCCGGACCCGGCGGGCGCGCCCGCCACGGACACGCCTCAGACCGGAATTGCGGGCGTCCGCGAACAGTCGTGGTGACACAAGCGCGTCACGTGTAACAACACCGACAAGAAACCGTCACCACCCTTACGCGCCAGTGACATTTGCGAGGCATTCTCGCCTGTCGCGTATTTGCCGCCAATGGATTAGGATGCGCACATGACGAAGAAACAAGCATCACAACCCGCCGGGGCCGGCCCGCATGGCTGGGGCTGGGAAAAGCCGCAATGCCGAGGACAGGCCGCCCTGGCGCTGTTCATCGACGACCTGCATCGCATCCTGCAGGCGCATGCCGCGGGCAAGCTGGCGGACAGCAGCTCGCTGTCGGACGCGCAGGCCCAGGTGAATGAATTGCTGGCGCGGTACAACGAAGTTTCTGCCGCACCGGATATATTTCTGGGGCAGTCAGTCGAACTCAAAGAAGGTATCGACCGCAGCGGCGTCGCGCATACGGTGCCGATTTTTTCGCCGCGCCTGAAGCAGTCGCTGGTGTCGATGCTTGGACAAGGTCCGGGATGACATCCCGGCAAGCGGCCCGGCTGGCGATCAAACAGGACGGCCCCCAAAAGGAAGGAGACTACAAGATGAGCACGGACAACGTTATTGAGTTTCTCCGCCTGCTGTCCCTGGACGTTACGCTGGGCGCCGCTGCCCAGCATGCCGCAAGCCAGGCCGACGCGCCGCTGGCCCTGGCCCGCCTGGCAACCTCGCACGGCCTGCCCTGCAATGCTTCGGATTGGTCTTCCTTTGCGCGCAACTGCCTGGACAACCTCGACCTGACCGAGGGCGACACAGGCATGGCGAACGCCACGATCTGGCAACTGGTGCAGGATCCCGCCCACGGGACGTCCATTCCCGCCAGCGCCATCACCCGCGTGATCGGCATCATCTCGCAGCCCGAAGGCGAACCACCCGTGGTTGGCCACGTGGTCAGCGACTTGGCGCCCCGTGCGCCGATGAGCATGGCGCCGCATACGACGGGTTCCTGATCAGGTCTGCGCGCGGCAGTCCGCTCAGGATTGCCCTTTCAGAAAATCAATCACGCCAGCCGCGCCGGATGCGCCGCTGGCCATGCAGGCCGTCAACAGGTAACCGCCCGTTGGCGCCTCCCAATCCAGCATTTCCCCAACACAGAACACGCCGGGCACGGCGTTGAGCATCAGCCCGGCCGTCAGCCCCGCGAATGCGACGCCCCCCGCCGTGCTGATCGCCTCGTCAATCGGCCGCGACCGCACCAGCGTCAATGGCAAGGCCTTGATCCGCTGGCCCAGGCGCTCGGGGTCCTTGAAGTCTTCGGCGCTGGCGCATTCACGTAGCAGCCCCGCCTTGACACCGGTCAGACCCAGGCGGCTCTGCAGGTGGCTCGACATGGAACGGGCGCCGCGCGGATGCGTCACCGCTGCCATTACCTTCTCGTGCGGCCAGTCCGGCGCCAGATCCAGCATGGCCACGGCGCTGCCGTCGGCATCGATCTGGTCGCGCAGGGTGGCGGACAAGGCATAGACGAGGCTGCCTTCAATACCCGTCTCGGAGACGACAAATTCGCCCTGGCGGGCGGGTCCGCCGCAGGCCATGGAAACGGACTTGACCGGCTGGCCCGCAAAGCGGCTGCGAAAGTGTTCGGACCAGGCGACGTCGAACCCGCAATTGGCGGGCCGCAAAGGCGCGACCGGCACGCCGTGCGACTGCAGATCCGGCACCCAGGCGCCATCGGATCCCAGCTTGGCCCAACTGCCGCCGCCCAGCGCCAGCACGACGGCATCCGCGGCATGGCGCACTTCACCGTCGGGCGTCGCAAAACGTAGGGCATCCACGCCTGCCTTGCTATCGCCCCAGCCGAGCCAGCGGTGCCGCATGTGAAACCGCACACCCTGTCCGCGCAGCCGGGCGAGCCAGGCCCGCAACAGGGGAGCCGCCTTCATCTCCTGCGGGAACACCCGGCCCGAGGAACCTACAAATGTCTGGATGCCCAACGCATGGGCCCAAGCGCGCAGACCGGCGCCGTCCACCGTTTGCAGCCATGGCTGCACGAATGGGGCGCGGTCGCCAAAGCGAGCGAGAAAAGGCTGGGCGGGCTCGCTGTGCGTCAAATTCAGGCCGCCCCGCCCCGCCATCAGGAATTTGCGCCCCACGGAGGGCATCGCGTCGAAGACGTCCACCTGCGCGCCGGCTTCGCTCAGTTTTTCCGCCGCCATCAGGCCGGCGGGGCCGCCCCCAATGATGGCAACGCGTTTGGCGGACAGGCTCATGGGGCCGTCGCCGTCATGGCAGGACGCGGAAGGGAAAAAGCGGAACGCATGCGGGAGGAATCGAGACGGAGAGAACAATCGGGCACCGGGCCACGGGACGCAGATTGTCTCACGGCGGCGCGGGCCACTAGCTGGCGAGCGCGTCGCTACCGCCGGGAAAAGCCGGCGCCGACCATTTCTTGACCGTAGGCGCCAAGTCTATGTTTTTACTAGGAAAATCCGATATACGCAGCAGCTATCCCAAGGGTTTTCCACAATCCCTGTGGGTAACTGCCGCGCCCCCGGCGAGAAGCGTCAGTCGCGCTAGGCCGCCTTCATCGGACCGGACCAAGGCTCGGCATCGAGCTGGAACCGCAGTTCCTGATATTCGCCGTCGACCGCGACGCTACGCAGCAGACCGGCGTCGAGCGCTTGACCGAGCGCGCGGCGGCAGAGGGTTTCGGGATCGTCCGGCAGCGACTGGAACACCCCATCGGGGATGCGCAACCTCAGCAACGCAGAGGGATCGCCGCGGTCGGCTGGACGGCCGATATGGATGTGGGCCGGATACCCGTGAGGGCACCAGATGCCCACGTGGTACTTGCCCTCAGCGCCCGTATCAGCAACGTAGCCGGGATGATCGTATTTTGCGGTTCCCATGGACACTCCTTCTGTGCGGCAATGTAGCGCGCGTGGCCCATGGTAGCGCAGGGTTGCGGCCGTGTGCGGCTGCAGATACCCGGGTAACTCCGGACGCAGCCCGGGCATGACCCAGCGCAATCGCCAGACGAAAAAAAGCCGCGACACTGTCGCGGCTTTTTACTGCGGCCTTGCCGGGTGCATTTGAAACGCGCCGCCGGAAGACCGGGTACTGCTTGAAACTGGTTGCGGGGGCAGGATTTGAACCTACGACCTTCGGGTTATGAGCCCGACGAGCTGCCAGACTGCTCCACCCCGCGTCTGATGTGTGAATCATACATCATTTTGAAATCTTGTGCAGCGCACCCACGCGAATGTTTCCGTTTTTCGACAGAAACCCGCGAAAAAAAGCGGCGGCACGGCGCCGGATCGTGTCCAGGCGCCCGGCGGAATCCAGGCAGATCACTTGCGCGCCATCCAGTGCGGTCAGGTGCACCGCGCCGCCGTAGGACACCCCGTGAACCTCACCTGCGTTGAGCCGGACCGAAACGACGCGATGCAGTCCACCCGCGGCTTCCAGGCCGGTTGCGGCCTCTTCGACGCGCACGCTGCCTTCCACGCACACAACGGCGGCGCCTGCGCGCAGGACGAATACCCGGCTGGCGCCGGCGGGAAGATCCAGGCGCAGGCCTGGCGAGGCGGGGTCGGAACGCGGGGTCATGATGATCTCCAGAAAGACCATCACAGGCTACGCCCGCCCTGCTTTGCGCAACAGCCACACAAATCGGCTTTCTGTACCGATGCAGAGGGTCGATTTTGTGACTGTTATGGTGTACTTTGCCTGCATCTGTGCCTACCCACCGTCCAACCCCGGGGAGCAAGATCGGCGCATGGAACCTCAACCGCTGTACCTACGCCTGGCCAATCACTACCGGCGCGCCATCCAGACCGGCGTGCTGGCCCCCGCCCAGCGCATGCCATCGGTTCGCACGCTGGTGCGCACCCATCACGTCAGCCTGTCGACGGCGCTCCAGGCCTGCCGGCAGCTCGAAGACGATGGCCTGATCGAGGCCCGCCCCCGCTCGGGCTATTTCGTCCTGAAGCCCCGGCGCAACAGCATTCCGCCCGTGAGCGAGCCTGACATCCGCCAGACCCTCGGCGCGGCGCAGTATGTCGGCATTCATGACCGGGTTTCGGACTTCATCGCCAAATGCGAGGCGCACCGGGTCAGCGCCAACTTCGCGCTGGCCGCGGCCGTGCCTCAGGCCTATCCGATGGAGGCGCTCAAGCAGGCGATGACCCGCGCCCTGCGGCAGTCGCCCGAGGTGTTGGTCAGTCCCGTGCCGCCGCAAGGACATCCCGACCTGCGCGGGGTGCTGGCCCGCCGCGCGCTGGCCAATGGCATCAACGCCACACCCGACGAAGTCATTGTCACGCATGGCTGCATCGAAGCCCTGAATCTGGCGCTGCGCGCCGTCGCCCGGCCCGGCGACACCATCGCCGTGGAATCGCCCGCCTACTTCGGTCTGCTGCAGATCCTGGAAAGCCTGGGCATGCGCGCGCTCGAGATTCCCACCAGCCCGCAGCACGGACTGTCGATCGAAGCGCTGGACCTGGCGTTCCAGACCCACGGCAACATCCGCGCCGTGGTCGTCGTGCCGAATTTCCATAATCCGCTCGGTTGCGTCATGCCTGACGCACACAAGGCGCGGCTCGTGGCGCTGTGCGAGCGCCAACAGGTGCCGCTCATCGAGGACGACACGTACGGCGCGCTGACTGACGACGACACGCCGCTGGCAGCGGCGAAATCCTGGGATGCCACGGGCAACGTCATTTATTGCTCGTCGATGCACAAGACACTGGCGCCGGGAATGCGGCTGGGCTGGCTGCTCGGCGGCCGGTGGAAAGCCCGGATCGCAATGCTCAAGTTCGCGCAAAGCCGTCCCAACGAACCATTGGCGCAGATCGCCGTGGCGGAATACATGGGATCGCGCGCCTACGACCGCCATCTGTCCCGGCTGCGGCGCGAGCTCAAAACGCAGCGCGACCTGACCGCCGAGGCCATTGCCGCGCATTTTCCGCGGGGCACACGGCTGAGCGTGCCGCAAGGCGGCATGCTGCTTTGGGTGGAAATGCCCGAGGGCGTGTCGGGCATGGAAGTCTTCGAGGCAGGGCTGCGGCAGGGGATACGGGTGGCGCCCGGCGCGATGTTTTCAAATGGCGCCCGTTATAACCACTTCCTGCGCATCAGTTGCGGACAACGCATCACGCCGGAAATCTCGCACGCATTGGTGACGCTCGCGCGCATCGTGGAAGAAAGGACAGGATGAACGCGGAACTGCATCAATTCATCGCGGATTATGGCTTGTGGGCCGTGCTGGGCGGGACCTTCCTGGAAGGCGAAAGCGTGGTGGTATTTGCCGGTTTCCTGGCGCATCAGGGATTGTTCCACCTGCCATACGTCATGCTCTGCGCCTTCGCCGGCTCGTTCATGGCGGATCAACTGCTGTTCCTGCTGGGCCGCCGCTACCGCGAGCATCGCTACGTGCAGCGCATTCGCGCCAAGCCCGCGTTCGACAAGGCATTGGCCGCGATTGACCGATATCCCAACGGATTCATATTGGCGCTGCGCTTTCTGTATGGCTTGCGGACGGTCGGGCCCGTTGCGCTCGGCGTGTCCAAGGTGCCGGCCCTGCGTTATCTGATGTTGAACGCCATCGCCGCCGTGATCTGGGCGGTCTGTTTCAGCCTGCTGGGGTTTGTGTTCGGCCGGACGATCGAGGCGCTGCTGGGACGCCTGCATGGCGTGGAAACCAAGCTGGCCATTGCCGTGGCGCTCGGCGTGCTGGTGTGGCTGGCCTATCAGGTCTACGCGCGCCGCCGCAGGTAGCGGCGAGCGCGCTCAGAACACCAATTTGCCGCTTGCGCGCTGCACATGGCGGCGGCGCGCATTGCGGTACAAAGTGCCGATGACCGGCAGGCGCGCGAGGCGGCGCAGGATCGGGTGACGCTGGTCGAAGTCGTGCCAGGCCTTGAAGCCATGGCCCATGCGCTCCCAGCTCTCCCTCGCCTCGGGGGAAAGCTTGCCGGGGTCAAATGCCGCCAGCTTTGCTGCTTCCGAGACGCGCGCCGCCAGGGCGAGGTTCCGGCCTTCCAATGAATACTGATTCCGCATGGGGCCGCATATTACCCGGGCTTGGCCTGCCGTGGCGGCGGTCGGGTTGCGCTTCGCATCAGCGCAATGGAGCCGCTTTTGACCGCCCAACGCAAGTCGTTGTAATTGAAGGAATTTGTGGATCTATGCCCGCGCTATCCCAAGGCTTGTCCACAGAACCTGTGGGTAACTGCCGCCGGGCGCATCACTTCAGGGCGGTCAGGACCATGTCGCGCACGCTTTCGAAGCCCGCGACGTATTGCGGATTCTCGGAACGCGCCAGCAGGCCGGAGTAATTCTGCTCTAGCTGCGCCTCGATGGCCTCGCGCAGGCCCGGCGAATTCTTCGCCAGATGCAGCATCGAGAGCAGCGTGGTATTGAGCGCGTCGATGCGGCCGCCCTGGTGCGAGATGGTGTGCACGACAACGGCGATCTGTTCCTGGATGTCCATGATGTAAAGCCTCCTGGCAATGAAATCTGGCGCAAATCCTAGCATGGCGATTGGGTGCGTCCGGCCCGGGAGCAAGCGACGCGCCTCCCCTGCCGCGGCTAGGCAAGCACCGGGCTCGGCGCTAGCATGAAGCGTAGCCGCAAGGGCACCGCGGCGCACGCCGCCGGCGCTGCTTCCGGGCGCCCGGCACAACCGGAGCGCGCACATGAAAACGATCCAGAATTACGTCCCGCCAAGCGCCCAGTCGCTGCAACGGCTGCAGGACAGGCTGGGCTACCCCGACAGCAGGATGGCCGAGCTGGCCGGGCTGGACACCTCGACGCCGTGGCCCAGTTATGCGGGCGGTCCGGAACCCCGCACGCTGGGCCGGCAGCGGCTGTTCTACATGATGGCCCGCCTGACACTGGAAGAACCGGAATGGCAGCGCGTGCTGGCCGCCATGCGTGAAGCGGGCGCGCACTTCGACTGCCAGGACCCGCACGGCGATGGCGCGGCGCTGCCGCCGGAACCGATGGCGGACGAAGAACGCAAGTTCGGCATGCTGCTGGTCAGCCGCAACGGCTCGTTCCACGAAATGGAGCAACTGCGCGAGTTCGCGCATTTTGCGCACGAATCGGATGTCAGCCGCTTCGTGCACAGCGCGTTCTACGACAGCGACATCGACCTGTGCCGCTTCAGCTTTGCGGACCACGACGGCCTGGACGCCGCCAGCCGTGACCGCATCTTCGATGCCGCGCACAAGACCATCACGCGCTTCGAGTTCGACGGCCGCATCTATCACGGCGGCATTCCGCCCGAGTCCGACGGCTAGCGGCGCCGCATTGACGCGGGCAGGCCGGCGCCTGTACCGTCGCCACTTCGCCTTCCCGCTCAACGCCATCGCCCATCGCATGAACGAACGACTCGACGCCATCGACCGGCAACTGCTGAGCCTCTTGCAGGCCAATGCGCGCGAACCCGCCGCCATCCTGGCGCGCAAGCTTGGCCTTGCGCGCACGACCGTGGTGGCGCGCATCGCGCGGCTGGAACGCGAGAGCATCGTTTCCGGCTATGGCGTGCGGCTTGGGCGGCTGCTGGAAGAGGCGGCGGTGCGCGCCTACTGCTTCATCAGCGTGCTGCCCAAGACGCCGGCCGCCGTGATCCGCGAACTGGAAAAGATGCCGGAGGTCGAGGAAGTGTCTTCGGTCAGCGGTCCTTATGATTACCTGATCTTCCTGCGCTGCGAGACCCACGAGCAACTGGACGCGCTACTGGACCGCATCGGACTCATCGATGGCGTCAAGCAGACGCAGACGTCGATCGTGCTCAGCAGAAAGGTCGACCGGCGCAGCGCGGTCGCGGCGCCCTGAGCGACGTATATCCTGTGGACCGTCTTTCCGGCGGGCGCAACATGGTGGTGTAATGGGGCCTGTCGCGAATCCTGGATTTTTCATGCTTGCTCGCCTTGCCCCTGCCGCCGCCCTCCTCGTCCTGTTGACCGCGTGTTCCAGCATGAGCGAGGTCACGTCCACCGCCAAGGACCAATACAGCGTCACCTACAGCTCCGGCACACAGTTGTTGAGCTGGGTCGAGATCAAGAACCAGGCATTGCAGCGCGCCGACCAGTACTGCCAGTCCATCGGCCGCAAACTGGTCAAGCCCAGCGTGACGTCCAATCATGCCACCGGCCTGGGTTCCAAGCGCGCCACGGTCACGTTCGAATGCGCGGCGATCGATCCCCCCAAGAACCCCGCCCAATAAGCGCCAATGAGCGCCCACGGCGCCACCCGGCTTCGGGTGTAGCATTCCCGTGTCCCCCCTCTTTCTGCCAGCACTGTGAACACTCCCCTGCCCGTGGGCATCACCATGGGCGATGCCGCCGGCATCGGTCCCGAAATCGTCGTCAAGGCCTATGTGCAGGGACTGGCCGCGCCCTGTGTGGTGTATGGCGATGCTGGCGCGCTGCGCCGCGCGGCAACGCAATTGGGCGCCCGCCTGGATATCACCGAGATCGCGGACATCAGCCAGGCCCGGCCGGACGCGGCCGGTATCCAGGTCGTGGCCTGCAGCGCCGCCCTGCCCGCCGGCCTGCCGCTGGGAAAGGTCAGCGCCCTGGCGGGCCGCGGCGCCTACGATTATGTGTGCGCGGCCATCGACGATGCGCTTGCCGGACACATCCGCGCCATCGTGACCGCCCCACTGAACAAGAAGTCCATGCACGAGGCCGGCATTGATTATCCCGGCCACACCGAAATCCTGGCGGACCGCTCCGGGACGCGGGACTTCGCGATGATGCTTGCCAACGACGAGCTGCGCGTGCTGCTGGTGACCATCCACGTCGCGCTGGCCGACGTCATGGCGCGGATCACGCCGCAGGCCGAATTGACCGCGATGCGTCTTGCGGACCGCGCCTGCCGCCAAATGGGCATCGCACATCCGCGCGTCGCCGTCGCGGGGCTGAATCCGCATGCCGGTGAAGGCGGAAAGTTCGGGCGCGAAGACATGGACATCATCGAACCGGCCATCGCCGCCGCCCGCGCGGAAGGCATCGATGCCAGCGGCCCCTGGCCGGGCGACACCATCTTCATGCGCGCCCGGCGCGGGGAGTTCGACATCGTGGTGGCGCAATACCACGACCAGGGCCTCATCCCGGTGAAGTATCTGGGCGTGGACCACGGTGTGAACGTCACCGTCGGGCTGCCGTTCGTGCGCACCAGCGTGGACCACGGCACCGCATTCGACATCGCCGGCCAGGGCGTGGCCGATCACGCCTCGCTGGTGACGGCGTTTGATCTTGCGCTGGCGATGACGCCCAGAGCGCCTGACTGAACGCCTGACTGAGCGCCCAAGCGCGCCTGAAAGACCCGCAGACTGCCTCAACACGCGGACGCTTGCGTCCCTCGGGCGAAGAACCCGCGCCGGTGCGGGTCTACAATACGCCCCGTTTCCGGCGCCCCGCGCCGCCGCTTTTCCGTTCTTCCTCCCATCCCATGTCCCGCCTCGTTCGACTTCTGCCCGACCGCTTCACCCTCTACCTGATCTGCACCGTCATCATCGCCAGCTTCCTGCCCGCACATGGGCAAGGCGTGGTCGTGTTCGGCTGGATCACCAATGTGGCCGTCGGCCTGCTGTTCTTCCTGCACGGCGCGCGCCTTTCCCGCGAGGCCATCATCGCCGGCCTCACGCACTGGAAGCTGCACCTGACCATCTTCTCGGCCACGTTCCTGATGTTCCCGCTGCTGGGATTGGCCCTTCAGCCGGTGCTGGAGCCGCTGGTGACGCCCGAGCTTTACCTGGGCATCCTGTTCCTGTGCTGCCTGCCCGCCACGGTGCAGTCGGCCATCGCATTCACGTCGATGGCGCGCGGCAACGTTCCCGCCGCGGTGTGCAGCGCCTCGGCGTCCAGCCTGCTGGGCATCTTCCTCACGCCGCTGCTAGTCGGCACGGTCGTGGCCAACGCCGGCAGCGCGCCGATCTCGTTCGATGCGGTCGGCAAGATCATGCTGCAACTGCTCCTGCCCTTCGTGCTGGGCCAGTTCGCGCGACGCTGGATCGGCGCCTGGGTGCACAAGCGCAAGGCCATGCTGAAGTTCGTGGACCAGGGCTCGATCCTGCTGGTGGTCTACACGGCGTTCTCCGAAGCCATCAATGAAGGCCTGTGGAGCAGCACCCCGATCCCCGCGCTGGTTGGCCTGGTCGTGAGCTGCTGCGTAATCCTGGCGCTGGCGCTGGGCTTGTCCGCACTGGCAGGCCGGCTGTTCGGATTCAGCATCGAAGACCGCATCACGCTGCTCTTCTGCGGTTCGAAGAAAAGCCTGGCCAGCGGCATTCCGATGGCCCAGGTCCTGTTCGCCGGCCACGCCGTGGGTGCGGTGGTACTGCCGCTGATGCTGTTCCACCAGATCCAGCTCATGGTCTGCGGCGTGCTTGCGGCGCGCTACGGCAAGCGGCCGGACGCCACGCACTGATCGCCGTTCAAGACGAAAAAAAACCGCGCTGCGAAGCGCGGTTTTTTATTGGTCGTGGCCGTTGCCGGGATCAGTACATGTCCCGCGGCTGCGCGCCGGAGAAGTTCAGGAAGCGCGTGCTGGAGCCCTGGAACGTCAGGCGCACCGAGCCGATCGGGCCGTTACGCTGCTTGCCGATGATGATCTCGGCCGTGCCCTTGTCCGGCGAATCGGGGTTATAGACCTCGTCCCGGTAAATGAACAGGATTACGTCCGCATCCTGTTCGATTGCGCCGGATTCGCGCAAGTCGCTCATGACGGGACGCTTGTTGGGGCGCTGTTCCAGGCTTCGGTTGAGCTGCGACAGCGCGATCAGCGGGCAATTCAATTCCTTGGCCAGACCCTTGAGCGAACGGCTGATTTCCGACACTTCAGTAGCCCGGTTTTCGCCGGAACCGTTGCCGGACATGAGCTGCAGGTAGTCGATGATGATGAGGCCAAGCTGGCCGCATTGGCGAGCCAGGCGGCGCGCGCGGGCGCGCACTTCCATCGGACTGAGCGCCGGGGATTCGTCGATGTAGACCTGCGCGTCCTGCATGAGCTGCACGGCGTGCGTGACGCGCGGCCAGTCTTCGGCGATCAGCTTGCCGGTACGCATGCGGTGCTGATCCAGCAGGCCCACGGAGCCCAGCATACGCATGGCGAGCTGCACCGCGCCCATTTCCATGGAGAACACTGCCACGGGCAGGCCCTCTTCGATGGCGACGTGCTCGCCGATGTTCATGGAGAACGACGTCTTGCCCATGGACGGGCGGCCCGCCACGATGATCAGGTCGCCGCCCTGCATGCCGGACGTCATCTTGTCCAGATCCGTGAAGCCCGTGGGGACGCCCGTCACGTCGGATGTGCTCTCGCGGTGGTAGAGCTCGTCGATGCGCTCGACCACCTGCGTCAGCAGCGGTTGGATCTCTTGGAAGCCTGCCGCGCCGCGTGCGCCTTCCTGGGCGATCTTGAACACCTTGGATTCGGCCTCGTCCAGCAGTTGGCGCGCTTCCTTGCCCTGCGGATTCATGGCGGCCGAGGAGATTTCATCCGCGATCGACACCAGCTTGCGCAGCATGGCGCGCTCGCGCACGATCTCGCCGTAACGGCGGATGTTGGCGGCTGACGGCGTGTTGTGCGCCAGGGCGTTCAGGTAGGCCAGCCCGCCAGATTCTTCGGCCTTGCCCGCGCTGACGAGGGACTCGTGCACGGTGATGACGTCGGCCGGACGCGCCAGACCGATCAGGCGCGCAATGTGGTGCCAGATCAGCCGGTGGTCGTGGCGGTAGAAGTCTTCTTCGAGGAGCACGTCCGCGATGCGGTCCCAAGCGGCGTTGTCCAGCATCAATCCGCCCAGCACCGACTGCTCGGCCTCGATGGAATGAGGGGGAACGCGCAGGTACTCGAGCTGGGAATCGGCGGGTGTGTTCATGGCTTCAATAGTAACGGCTGCAGGATATCCGCGACGCGGAAAAACCCTTGGATGTCGCGCGAGGGGAATCGGGCAAGAACGGGGCGCAGCGGCATGGCAATGCCGCACAGCACGCGCGCCAGGCGCTTCAAGCGGGCCCGGACCTCGGGGTCGGGATTGCTGTCCAGGTAGACGTCGAGCGCCAGCTTGCCCAGCGTGCGCGCATCGGCATCGCCCAGTTTACGCAACGACACCAGCGAGGCCAGCATCTGGAACAGGTCGTACGCCTGCGCCAACGGACGCGACAGCGTCGCGCCGATATTTTCTTCGAAGTCGATGCGCCAGATCTCGCCGTCGCGCAACGTCACGTTGCGGATCTGCGCCCCGCCATGCCACATGCCGCGGGCATGGAAAGCGGCCAGGTCGGCCGCCGCAGCACGCGTGAGCCACAGGCGCGAGGTGGAGTCTTCGTTGCGGATGAGGTCCGCCAGGTCTTCACCCACGAATTCCAGCACGAGCAGGTTCTGCTCGCGCCACCATACCTCGGGGACACGGCAACCGGCTTCCAGCAACTGCGCCAGGCGTTGCCCTTCGTGGGCCAGACCATTGCGCAGCAGCACGCTGGGGCGCGGAAATTCGCCCAGGAACACCTTGCAGCCCACGGCAAGGAACAAGGCGCGCACGTAGCGCAGCACGTAGCTTACGCCCTGCAGGATGCCGGGCCGGCGCCGCTTGATGATGCAGCGCACGCCATCTATCGTCACATCCCGCACCGAAGGTTCACGCGACGCATCCACGCTGTCGAGCCAGGCTCGCAAACCGGGCGGCGCGTTGTGATGGACAGGCGGATGAGTCAAGAGGTCCTCGAAAATGACAGCGTAAAACGAGGGTGCGGGGCCGCGCACCATTCAACAAAAAATCGGTACATTGCCGCGGAAAGAAAAAAAGCCGGCACGCGGGCCGGCTTCTTTTTACCGCGACTGCCGGATTAGGACAGTTCGCCTTCGACCAGAACCGTGATGTCGACCACGACGTCGGCGTGCAGGGCGACCTGAACCGGGTATTCGCCGATGGCCTTCAGTTGGCCATTGGGCAGACGCACTTGCGACTTTTCGACGGCTTCGAACGAAGCCTTCTTCAGGCCTTCGGCGATGTCGGCGTTGGTGACCGAACCGAACAGACGACCGTCAACGCCGGCCTTCTGAACGATCTTGAGCTGGTAGCCGTTCATGCGGTCGCCCAAAGCTTGGGAGGCGGCCAGCTTTTCAGCTTGGACCTTTTCCAGCTCGGCGCGACGGGCTTCGAATTCCTTCAGGGCGGCGTCGGTTGCGCGACGGGCCTTCTTCTGGGGAATCAGGAAGTTGCGGGCGTAGCCATCACGCACGCGCACGACTTCACCCAGGTTGCCCAGGTTGACGACTTTTTCGAGCAGAATAACTTGCATTTCAGTGCCCCGGATTAGTTGTGGTTGTCGGTGTAAGGCAACAGAGCCAGGAAGCGCGCGCGCTTGATGGCGGAGTCCAGCTGGCGCTGGTAGATTGCCTTGGTGCCGGTCAGGCGAGCCGGGATGATCTTGCCGTTTTCTTGCACGAAGTCGCGCAGGGTGTCCAGATCCTTGTAGTCGATCTCTTCGACGCCGGCTGCGGTGAAGCGGCAGAACTTACGACGCTTGAAGAGCGGGTTCTGCTGCGTGAATTTGCGTTTTTCTTTGCGTTTTCCGAAGAAAGCCATGATATGTGCCTTTATGTTTGAGGGGACTGGGTCATTGCCCACTTCCCCATAACCTATCCGTATTCAGAAGGCGCTCTCGCACCCTTGGTCTCATTCCGTTCAGGCCACCTGCGGATCGCGTCCAGCGCTACCGCTGATCTTGCGCGCCTGCTGCAGATGCAGCTTGATCTTCACCGAGTCCTTGCGCGCGGGAGCCAAAAACCCCTGCACCAGCAATTCAGACCCTAAAGCGGTGTTTCTCAACAGCAACGCCAGATCTCCCAGTGCCACGGCGGCGATCGTCAGTTCGACACGGCGCGGGTGGCCGGCTTCGATGACCTCCGACTCGTGCGCCAGCAGCATTTCCAGCGCTGGCAAACCGGCGGGTGTGTGGCGCAAAGGCTCGCATTCGAGAACGCGGGCGCTGAGTTCCAGCTTGTTCATCCTGCCAGGCACCGAGGGGACTTGATGGAATGAGCTCTGCGTGAGCCTGCTTACTCGGCCTGGGCCGGGGTAGCTTCCGCCGAAGCCTTGCGGGCTTCTTCGCGCTCGACCGACTTCATCATGATCGACGGAGTGGTCTGGGCCTTCTTGGTCTTGATGACCAGGTGGCGCAGCACGGCGTCGTTGTAGCGGAACGAGTGTTCCAGCTCATCCAGCGTGGCTTGGCCGCACTCGATGTTCAGGCAGACGTAGTGAGCCTTGACGAGCTTCTGGATCGGGTAGGCCAGTTGACGGCGGCCCCAGTCTTCCAGGCGATGGATCGAGCCGCCTTGGCCCGTGACCAGTGCTTGGTAACGCTCGACCATGGCGGGCACTTGCTCGCTTTGGTCGGGGTGAACGATAAACACTACTTCGTAGTGACGCATGGGTAAAACTCCTTGAGGATGTCTTGCTGGCCTAACGTCTTGCACCCGCGCTTTCCATCATGGGTGGATCAACATCATCGACGTTCGCCGCAAGGGGCAGCCCGCTACCCAAAAACCATGGGTGGTCGAGCAAGAAAGCTCTCGATTATCACCGATTGAGCGGCCGCTTGCAAGCCGGCGCAAGCTCAAGAAATAAGGGACGCGTCTCTGACGGGTGCCTGCCCCGTCGGAGCGGGCAGATCGGCTGCCGTGATCGCCCGCGGCCGGTTGACGGCGCTGACCATGACGTAGCTGATGATCATGAGCAGGAACCACGAGCCCAGCTTGGCGATGGACACGACCTGCCAGACCTGCGACTGGTTGGGATAGCGCCACGCATTGGCGAAGGTGCCGATGTTTTCGGCAAACCAGATGAAGAGCGCCACCAGCACGAAGCCCAGCAGCAGCGGCATGCGCCGGTAGACCTGCCAGATGCGGAAGTACACCCACGTGCGCGCGAACAACACGGCCGTCATCGCGAAAAGCGCCCACCGGAAGTCCGAGACGTAATGGTGCGCGAAGAAATTCAGGTAGATCAGCACCGACAACAACGCGGTGGCGGCCAGCGGCGGATGCGCGCGGAAGCGGAAATCAAAGAGCCGCCACACGCGGGCCAGGTAGCTGCCCACTGCGGCATACATGAAGCCGGTGAACAGCGGAACGCCGCCGACGCGCAGGACGCTGGCCTCGGGATAGATCCACGAGCCGGCGGCGGTCTTGAAGATCTCCATGCAGGTGCCGACCACATGGAACATCAGGATCACGCGCGCCTCGCTCCAGGTTTCCATGCGCAGCGCGAGCAGCGCGGCCTGGATGCCGAGCGCGGCGAGGGTCAGGAAGTCATAGCGCGCCAGCGCCGCGTCCTTGGGATACCACCAGTGCGTGCCCAGCAGCAGCGCGCACATCAGGCCGCCGAAGAGGCACGCCCACGCCTGCTTCACGCCGAAGCGGAAGAACTCGTAAAGCGCCACGCCCAAACGGCCGCGGCTCGCGAGGTTGCTGGCCAGCCGCGCTTCCCACTGCTGCAGATCGGCGATGAGCGGCCAGTCGCTGGCCGCCGGATGACGCACCACCTCAGCCTTCGACGACGGCGTAGGCCGAGTGGTTGTGGATGGACTCGAAGTTTTCGGCCTCGACGCGATAGCGCGCGATGCCGGGATGCGCATTCAGGCGGGCCGCCACATCGCGCACCAGGTCCTCGACGAATTTGGGATTGTCGTAGGCGCGTTCGGTGACGAACTTTTCGTCGGGACGCTTTAGCAGGCCCCACAGTTCGCACGAGCCTTCGTCTTCGATCAGGCGGATCACGCCGTCCATCGAGATGTCTTCATTCAGGATGGCCGACACCGTGACATGCGAACGCTGGTTGTGTGCGCCGTATTCGGAGATGGCCTTCGAACACGGGCAAAGGCTGGTGACCGGCACCTGGACCACGAGCTCGAATTCGACGTGGCCGGCCTGCGCGCGCGCGATCCACTGGACCTCGTAGTCCAGCAGGCTCTGCACGCCGGAGATCGGCGCGGACTTGTTGATGAAGTACGGGAACGAGGCGGTGATGTCGCCGCGCTCGGCATGCAGCAGCGGCAGCATGTCGGCCGCCATGGTGCGGAACAGCGCCGGCGTCATGGGCGTGCTGCGGTATTTTTCGAGCAAGGCCACGAAGCGGGACATGTGCGTGCCCTTTTCTTCGGGCGGCAGGGCCACGGTCAGCGTCCAGTTGGCCACCGTGCCTTGCGCCGAGCCGTCGCCGCTCTGGACCAGCATGGGATGACGCACGCCGCGGATGCCGACGCGCTGAATCGGGATATGCCGCGTGTCCGTCGAGCTTTGGACGTCGGGCATCACGAGGGCGGGGTCGATCGGAGAATTCATTTCGGCTTACCTGTCCGGGCCGGTCCGCCGTGGAGCAACGTGCTGGCCGGGTTGTCTTGAGAAGGGGCTAATTATCGCCCAGCCATGCGCGTTGAGAAGGGGTAACCCCTCGGATCCCATGCGGGCGGGGCCGGAACAGTGTGTTTCATCCTTGCGGCCGAAGGCGCCTGCCCTCGGCCGCAAGGATCAGCCGGATCAAATCAGCCGAATCACTTCAGCAGGTCTGCGTAACGCGTGCGGATCGACTGCTCGATGCCCGCGGCATCCAGGCCGAGCCCGACCAGGAGGGCCGATTGCTCGCCGTGGTCGATGAATTCGTCCGGCAGGCCAAGCTGCAGCACGGGGATCAGCACGCCGGCGGCGCTCAGGACTTCGAGCACCGCGCTGCCCGCGCCGCCCATGATGCAGGCGTCTTCCAGCGTCACGAGCGCGTCGTGGCGGCTGGCCAGGTCCAGGATCAGGTCGCGGTCGATCGGCTTTGCAAAGCGCATGTCGGCCACGGTGGCGTCCAGCTTGCCGGCGGCGCCCAGCGCGGCTTGCACCAGCGTGCCAAAGCCCAGGATGGCGATCTTCTTGCCTTCTCGGCGCACGACTCCCTTGCCCAGTTCCACGGTATCCAGACCGCCGCCTTCCGCCGCGCCGCAGCCGGCGCCGCGCGGGTAACGCACCGATGCCGGACCGGGGTGCTGATAACAGGTCGACAGAAGCAGGCGGGTTTCGTTTTCGTCGGAGGGCGTGGCCACCACCATGTTCGGCACGCAGCGCAGGAAAGCGATGTCGTAATTGCCGGCGTGCGTGGCGCCGTCCGCGCCCACGATGCCGGCGCGGTCCAGCGCGAACGTGACGTCCAGGTTCTGCAAGGCGACGTCATGGATGAACTGGTCGTAGCCGCGCTGCATGAAGGTGGAGTAGATGGCGACGACCGGCTTCTGGCCTTCGCATGCCACGCCCGCGGCGAACGTGACGGCATGCTGTTCGGCGATGCCCACATCGAAATACCGCTGCGGGAAGCGCTGTTCGAATTCGACCAGGCCGCTGCCCTCGCGCATGGCGGGCGTGACGGCCACCAGGCGCGAATCCTGCTGCGCCGTGTCGCACAGCCACGTGCCGAACACCTGCGTGAAGGTGCGCTTGCCGGGCGCCTTGGATTGCTGGATGCCAACGGCCGGATCGAATTTGCCGGGACCGTGGTAGAGCACGGGATCGGCTTCCGCCAGCTTGTAGCCCTGGCCCTTGCGCGTGACGACATGCAGGAATTGCAGGCCTTCCAGGGCCTTGAGGTTCTGCAGCGTGGGAACCAGCGCATCGAGGTCGTGGCCGTCGATGGGGCCGACGTAGTTGAAGCCCAGCTCTTCGAACAGCGTGGCGGGCGTGACCATGCCCTTGGCGTGTTCCTCGAAGCGGCGCGCCAGTTCAAGCACCGGCGGCACATGCTGCAGCACCGCCCGACCCACATTCTTGGCCGCGGCGTAAAAACGTCCGGACATCAGGCGCGCCAGATAACGGTTCAGCGCCCCCACCGGCGGCGAGATCGACATGTCGTTGTCGTTCAGGATCACCAGCAGGTTGATGTCGGGCGTGACGCCCGCGTTGTTCATGGCCTCGAACGCCATGCCCGCGGACATGGCGCCGTCGCCGATCACGGCGATGTGCTGGCGCTGTTCGCCCGCATTGCGCGAAGCCACCGCCATGCCCAGGGCCGCGGAGATCGACGTGGACGAATGCGCGGTGCCGAAGGCGTCGTACTCGGACTCACTGCGTTTCGGAAAGCCCGAAATGCCGCCCTGCTGGCGCAGCTTGGCCATGCCGGCGCGGCGTCCCGTCAGGATCTTGTGCGGATAGGACTGATGGCCCACGTCCCACACGATGCGGTCATGCGGCGTGTCGAACACCTGGTGCAGCGCCAGCGTGAGTTCGACGGTGCCCAGGTTGGACGACAGGTGTCCGCCCGTTTTGGATACCGACTCCAGCACGAAGCCGCGCAGTTCGTCGGCGAGCTTTTTCAGTTCGCGACGATCCAGGCGCTTGAGGTCAGCCGGCGATTGAATGCGGTCCAGTAAATCTGTCGTCATGCTTTTATGGGGTTCGTTGGCCCGGCCTACCAAGAAGGCCGGGCTGATCTCGGATCAGCGGTCTCGAAGAACGATGAAGTCGGCAAGCTGGGCCAGACGCGCGCCGGCGTCGCCCAGCGGCGCCAGGGCGGCCAGCGCCGCCACGCGCAGTTCCTCGGCAAAGGCCCGGGCCTCGTCCAGGCCCAGCAGGGACACATACGTGGGCTTGTTTTCAGCGGCGTCCTTGCCCGGCGTCTTGCCCAGGCTGGCGCTGTCCGCGGTAACGTCGAGAATGTCGTCGACCACCTGGAACGCCAGGCCCATGGCCTGCGCGTAGGCGTCCAGCGCCTGGCGCGAGGCCGAGCTGGCGCCCGCCACGATGCCGCCCAACGCCACGCTGCACGCCAGCATGGCGCCGGTCTTCATGCCGTGCATCATTTGCAGTTCATCGCGCGACAGCGCGCGGCCGACGCTGAAGAGGTCGATGGCCTGCCCGCCTGCCATGCCCTGGCTGCCGGCCGCGCGAGCCAGCGACTGGGTAGCCTGGACGATGAGCGCCGGGGCGATGGGCATGGAGGCGACCAGCTCAAACGCCAGCGGCTGCAACGCATCGCCCGCGAGCATGGCGGTGGCCTCGTCGAACTGCACGTGCGTGGTGGGCCGGCCACGGCGCAGCGTGTCGTCGTCCATGCAGGGCAGGTCGTCATGGATCAGCGAATAGGCGTGGATCAGTTCCACAGCGGCCGCCGCGCGGTCCAGCGAGGCCTCGATGGCGAGCACGCTGCCGCTGACGGGGCAGGCCTGTCCAGCGGCATAGACGAGGGCAGCGCGCACGCGCTTGCCGCCGCCGAGCACGGCGTAACGCATGGCCTCGTGCAGCCGGGCAGGCGGCTGATCCACCGGCGGCAGCAGGTCGTCGAGCACGTCTTCGACGTGCCGCGCACGGCCTTGCAACCACTCGGAAAAAGCGAGTTGAGTTTGCTTCATCGGTGTCTTATTCGTCGTCCAGTGCCGCGGGATCCAGCGGCCGCAGCAGGCCGCCTTCGAGGACCTTGACCTGCTGCTCGGCCTGCGCCAGGCGATCCTGGCAGACCCGCGTGAGCGCCACGCCGCGCCGGTAGGCAGCCAGCGATTGCTCGAGCGGCAGCGATCCGTCTTCCATGGCCGCGACCAGCGATTCCAGTTCGGCCAGGGCCGTTTCGAAATCCTGGGGCAAGGGACGATCGTCGTTCTGCGGATCAGCTTGAGTGGGTTTGGCCAAACGGGCCTCCGGGCACTTGGGGGTGGATTAATCCGTGAATTGTACGAGATAGCCAAGCACGGCCCGGATGCGCCCCGCGCCCTAGGCCGGCGTGCCCGCCAGGCCCGCCACCGCCGCCAGGAGCGCGGGCGCCACGCGGTCGCGCAGATGCGAGGCCTCCAGCAGGCTGGCCGGCCCGCCGCAGCTCATGACGAAGACGCCCTCGCCCGTGATGGACGTGAACGGCACGGCCACGGCGTTGATGCCGGACTGCCATTCGCCGATGGCGCAGCAGCAGCCGGCTTGCGCCAGTTCGGCGCGCGCCCGGGCAATGGCCTCGGG
>NZ_JCBANC010000048.1:0-47576 GCF_059760815.1 Achromobacter sp. 1012554356
TGCCGCAACTTGCCGGCACGGGCGTCGTCATTATGCGCCTGTCGCGCTGCAAACGGCCGGCGTAAGCCGGCCAGTTGCATTTACAGCGGCTTGGCGAGCTGCTCCAGGATGGCGGGGTTTTCCAGCGTGGACACATCCTGCGTCACTTCCTCGCCCTTGGCGACCACGCGCAGCAGGCGGCGCATGATCTTGCCCGAACGGGTCTTGGGCAGGTTGTCGCCAAAACGGATGTCCTTGGGCTTGGCGATGGGGCCGATCTCGCGGGCGACCCAGTCGCGCAATTGCTTGGCGATGGCCTGGGCCTCTTCGCCTTCCGGACGCGAACGCTTGAGCACCACGAAGGCCACGACGGCCTCGCCGGTCGTGTCGTCGGGACGGCCCACGACGGCGGCTTCGGCGACCATCTCGTGCGCCACCAGCGCCGATTCGACTTCCATCGTGCCCAGCCGGTGACCCGAGACGTTCAGCACGTCGTCGATACGGCCCATGATCCAGAAGTAGCCGTCCGCGTCGCGCTGCGCGCCGTCGCCCGCGAGGTAATACCCGCGCAGTTCAGACGGGAAGTAGCTCTTCTTGAAGCGCTCCGGGTCGCCCCAGATGTTGCGGATCATGGCGGGCCACGGACGCTTGATGACCAGGAAGCCGCCATTGCCCTTTTCGACGTCGCCGCCGGTCTCGTCCACGATGGCCGCGGCGATGCCCGGCAGGGGCAGCGTGCACGAGCCAGGCTTGGTGGGCGTGGCGCCCGGCAGCGGCGTGATCATGTGCCCGCCGGTTTCGGTTTGCCACCAGGTGTCCACGATGGGGCAGCGCTCGCGGCCGACGTTCTTGTGATACCACATCCAGGCTTCGGGATTGATGGGCTCTCCCACCGTGCCGATGATGCGCAGCGAGTCCAGGTCGTAGTTCTTGGGATGCGCCTCGGGCGTGCCTTCCGAGGCCTTGATCAGCGAGCGGATCGCGGTGGGCGCCGTATAGAACGTGGTGACCTTGTGGCGCGCGATCATGTCCCAGAAGCGGCCGGCGTTGGGGAACGTGGGCACGCCTTCAAAGACGACCTGCGTCAGGCCCGCGGCAAGCGGACCGTAGGTGATGTACGTGTGACCCGTGACCCAGCCCACGTCGGCCGTGCACCAGTAGACGTCGTCCTTGCGGGCGTCGAAGGTCCACTTGACGGTCAGGAGCGCCCACAGCAGGTAGCCGGCGGACGAATGCTGCACGCCCTTGGGCTTGCCGGTGGAGCCGGAGGTGTAAAGAATGAACAGCGGATGCTCGGCGTTGACCGGAACCGGTTCGCAGATGTCGGACTGGCCGGCCTCGACGTCCTGCATCCAGACGTCGCGGCCTTCGTTCCATTGCACCTTGCCGCCCGTGCGGCGGTACACGACGACCTTGGTGACGGCCTCGCAGCCGCCCATGGCGATGGCTTCTTCGACGGCAGGCTTGAGCGGAATGGTCTTGCCGCCGCGCACTTGTTCGTCGGCGGTGATGACGAGCGATGCACCCACGTCGACGATGCGTTCCTGCAGGCTCTTGGCCGAGAAACCGCCGAACACCACCGAGTGCGTCACGCCAAGGCGGGCGCAGGCCTGCATGGCGACCACGGCTTCGATGGACATGGGCATGTAGATGATGGCGCGATCGCCCTTCTTGTAGCCCAGCGCCGCCAGCCCGTTGGCAAAGCGGCACACGCGCGCCAGCAGCTCGCGGTAGGTGACCTTGTCGACCTTGCCGTCATCGGATTCGAAGATGATGGCGGTCTTGTCGGCGTTGCCGTTGGCCAGGTGGACGTCCAGGCAGTTGGCCGAGACGTTCAGTTCGCCGTCGCCGAACCAGCGATAGAACGGGGCATCGGACTCGTCCAGCACCTGCGTGAAGGGCTTGGTCCACTGCAGATTGTCGCGGGCCTGTCCGGCCCAGAATCCGTCGAAGTCGTTTTCGACCTGCGCGCACAGCGCGTTGTAGGCGTCCATGCTGGAAATCGCGGCGCCCTGCGCGGCGCGCTCGGGCGGCGGAAACACGCGGTTTTCCACCAGGACGGACTCAATAGCGTTCGACATGATCTTGTCTCCAATCGGTGATTCTGTTGTTTATGCTGCTTTTTTATTACCCACCTGCAACCGTATCGCCGCGCTCTTACGAGCACCTTACGCAAAATGCGGGCCGGAGCCCGCAGATTGACGAGGCCCAAGGCGATGCGTCTGCGCCGGATCTGGGCAGGAAGACGCCGCAAGGCGCCGACCGGGCAGCATGCACAAGCCAACGACGCGCCGCCCTGCGACGCGTCAACAATGCCAAGCAATCAGCATGCGCCGCCGCATCGAGACACGGCGGCACAAGGCAGTCCATAAGGATAGCAGCCGCTTGCAGCTTGGCGTATACCGCATTCAGGCGGCCTGCCGGGCAAGGCCCCGCTTCATATCCACCCGCGACAACAGGACCAGTCCGCCGACGAAGAACAGCCCGGTGACAAGGATGGCCAGGCGATGATTGCCTTCCGTGACCCACGTCACCAGCCCGTACGTCAACGGGCCGATCACGGCGGCAAGCTGCACGGCGAAGGTCCACAGCGAATAGAACTCGGCCAGCCGGCCCGCCGGCGCCAGCGCGCCGGTCATGGCGCGGCCCGCGCTTTGCGTCGTGCCCATGCACAGGCCGGCCAGCACGGCCGCCACCCAGAACACCGGCGCGGTCACGGCCGCATAGGCCACCAACACCATCACGATCCACCCGACCAGCGTGATCGCCAGCGCCGGCTTGTGGCCAATGCGGTCCTGCACGTAGCCGAACGAAAACGCCCCGGCCGCCGCGCCGATGTTCACGGTGAACACCAGCAGCATGATCTGCGGCGTGGTGAATCCCATGACTTCCGACGCATACACCGCGGCCAGCGTGATCACGACCGAGATGCCGGCCTGATAGCAGGCAATGCACATCAAGAGGCGCCGGAACTCCGGAAAATGCAGGCCCGTTTCGCGCCAGGCATAGGCCAGGCGTTTCAGCATATGCAGCGCGGGCGGATTGCCCGGCTGCGGCGTGGCACGCTCGCGCAGCATGAAGAACGACGGCAGCGCGGCCAGCGCAAACACCGAGGCCGTCACCACGATGACCCACGGCACGAATTGCTCTGCAGTGTCGCCGCGCGCTTCGGCCAACGTCACCACCACGAGCGACAGGCCCAGCGTCAGCATGCCGCCGAAATAGCCAAAGCTCCATCCCCAGCCAGAAACGCGGCCCAACGCCTGCGGCTTGGCAAGTTCAGGCAGAAACGCCGCGACCACGGATTCGCCGACGCAATAGCAGAAGTTGGACACGACGATGGCGGCCAGCGCCAGCCAGACGTCGCCCGGCCCGGCCTGCGTCAGGACCAGCGTAGCCGCCACGCAGCCGGCCGTGCTGGTGTAGAGCAGCCGCCGCTTGCCGGCCCGCGCATCGGCGCGCGCGCCCAGTGTGGGCATGGTCAGCATGATGAGGAGGTACGACAGCGACAGCGCGGCCGTCCAGGCCAGCGTCGCCCAGGTGGCGCGCCCGGCGACCACGCCGACGAAGTAGGTGCTGAAGACCGCCGTGAGGATCACGGTGGTGTAGCCGGAGTTCGCGAAGTCGTACATGGCCCAGGCCCAGACTTCGCGCCGTTTCACGCCGGGGTTCAGCGGACCGCTGTCCGCTCCCCGGGTGTCCTGCGCGGAAACGCCGGCCGGCGTTTCCGGCGGCAGCGCCTGGCTCATAGGCCCAGCGCGGCAATGCCTGCTTGCGCGATCTGCACGTCTTCGGTCGACTTCACGCCCGAAACGCCCACCGCGCCCACGACCTGGCCGTCAACGACGACCGGCACGCCGCCCTCGAGCATGCCTTCGATCAGCGGCGCCGACAGGAACGAGTAGCGGCCGTTGTTGATCAGTTCTTCGTAGATGCGCGATTCGCGGCGGCCCAGCGCGGCCGTCTTGGCCTTGGCGGGCGCGATGTGCGACGAGATCGGCGCCGCATCGTCCAGACGCAGCATGCCCAGCAGATGGCCGCCATCGTCGGTCACGGCGATGGTGACGGCCCACTTGTTCTGCAAGGCGTGTGCTTCGGCCGCGGCCAGGATCTTTTTGACGTCGTCGGCGCTCAGCACGGGTTTGGTTTTCATTGCAGTGACTCCTTGATCTGTTCGAGGGCGTTAGGGTCTTCCATGGTGGTCAGGTCGCCGGGATCGCGCGATTCGCATACCGCGACGATCGCGCGGCGCAGCACCTTGCCGGAACGGGTCTTGGGCAGGGCGCCCACGAACCGGATCCTGGCCGGCCTTGCCACCGCCCCCAGCTGTTCTTCCACCAGCCGCATGATATCCGCTTCCAGCTGCTTTGCCGCTTCCGGCGTGTCGGCGCCGGCGGGATTCTTCAGCACGGCAAACGCCATGGCGACCTGCCCCTTGAGCGGGTCGGACACCCCCACCACCGCGCATTCCGCGATGCCGTTGTGGCTGTTGACCGATTCCTCGATTTCACGCGTGCCCAGCCGGTGACCCGCCACGTTGATCACGTCGTCCGTGCGGCCCAGGATGAACCAGTAGCCATCGGCGTCCACCCGCCCCCAGTCGAAGGTCGAATACACCTGCCGGCCTGGAATCGACGTGAAGTAGGTCTCGACGAAGCGCGCGTCGTCGCCCCAGATGGTGGACATGGCGCCGGGCGGCAGCGGCGGCACGATGGCGACCACGCCCTTCTCGTCGGGGCCCAGGTCTTCGCCGGAGGACTCGCTGACGATGCGCGCATCAAAGCCATACACCGGGAACGAGGGGCTGCCAAACCGGGTGGCGACTTTTTCGACGCCCGGCTGCGCCGACAGGATCGGCCAGCCGGACTCCGTCTGCCAGTAGTTGTCGATGATGGGCTTGCCCAGACCCTCGGAGATCCATTGCGCCGTTGGCTCGTCGAGCGGCTCCCCGGCCAGATACACGGCGCGCAGCGTCGACAGATCGTGCCGTCTCAAGAGCTCGGGATCCTGGCGCTTGAGCACGCGCACCGCCGTGGGCGCCGAAAACAGCGTGTTCACCCCGAATTGCTCGACCAGCTTCCAGAGAATCGCGCCGTCCGGGCGCACGGGTGTTCCTTCGTACAGAATGGTCGATTGCCCGCCGATGAGCGGTCCATAGACGATATAGGAATGCCCGACCACCCAGCCGATGTCGCTCGTGCAGAAATAAGTGTCGCCGGGCTTGCCATCGAACAGGTACTCCATGGACGACGCCAGCGCCACGGCGTAGCCGCCCGTGTCGCGCTGCACGCCCTTGGGTCGGCCGGTGGTGCCGGATGTATAGAGGATGTAACTGGGCTCGGACGATTCAAGCCACTCGACGGGCACGCGCGCGCCGCGGTGCCGTTCGCGCAGCGTGGCGTAATCCAGGTCGCGTCCAGCCACCGGCTCGAACGGGGCCAGACCGCGGTCGAACACCACCACCGACGCGGGCGGTGATTTTGCCAGGCTCAAGGCGCGGTCCAGCAGCGGCTTGTACGGCACGACCTTGCCGGCCCGCGAGCCGCCGTCCGTGCACACCACCACCTTGGGCGCGGCATCGTCGATGCGCTGCGCCAGGTTGACGGACGCAAAACCGCCGAACACCACCGAATGCACGGCCCCGATGCGCGCGCAGGCAAGCATGGTGAACACCGCTTCCGGCACCATCGGCATGTAAAGCAGCACCCGGTCGCCGCGTCCCACCCCCAACTCGCGCAGCATGGCGGCGGCGGCATTCACCTCTTCAAAGACGTCCTGCCGCGTATAGATCTGCTCGCGGTCCACCTCGGTGGATACCCAGATCAGCGCCGGCTTGTCCGCCTGGGTCGGCAGCCAGCGATCCACGGCGTTGTAGCAAAGATTTGTGTGCCCGCCGACGAACCACTTGGCGAAGGGCGGACGCGAGAAATCCAGCACATTGTCAAAAGGCGTTTCCCAGTGGATGCGCGTGGCCTCTTCGCGCCAGAACGCGTCGCGGTCATTCACCGAGCGATAGTGGAAATCCCGGGTTCTTTGCATGTTTGTCTCCTGGTATTGTTCATAGGCCTTAAGGCTGATTGATTTCTTGTCAAATCATTTCGGTCATTCTGGTAGGCAAACCTTGCACGAGGCTTGCCGCAAGTCAAAAAATTCTTCCAGATGTCCACGCTGCATGGATATTTAGGGCCGATACGTAACGAAGCGGCACTAAAAGTTTGGTAGAATCCCCGCGAAGTTGCACATAATTGTTGAATTTGCTGACATCTCGGCCCCAACCGCGGCTAATGCGCGGTTTTTGCTGTGTTCAGTGAATCATCCCCAGGCGAATGCATCGACACTCCATACCCGCGCGATTCAATTCAACCACTGGCCTTGCAAAGCGCGGTCTGCGCATGCTCGCGTTGGTTGCTTGCGTTGCGGGTCTGGCGGGTTGTGCAAGCACTAGCCAAAAGTCAACCGCCCATACGTCCGAGATCGATCCCTACGAGATGGAATGGGTTGCCACCGCCGATGACCCGATCGGCATGCTGGTGGTCCAGAAATTCAAGCGTGAACGCCAGCGCACCCATTCGGGTGTCGGCACCGACAACGCCATGGTCAGCGAAGCCCTGAATCACCTGGGCATCCGCTATCGATTCGGCGGCAGCTCCCCCGACACCGGCTTTGATTGCAGCGGCCTCGTCGCTTACTCAGCCGAACGTGGTCTGGGCCTGAAGCTGCCCCGCAACGCCGCCGAGATCGCGCAGCAAGGCGTGGCCGTCGCCAAGAACGAACTGCAGGCCGGCGACCTCGTCTTCTTCAACACCATGGGCCGCCGCTACTCCCACGTTGGCATCTATCTGGGCGACGACCGCTTCGTGCACTCCCCCAGCGCCGGCGGTGTGGTGCGTGTCGAAAAAATGACCATGGCCTACTGGTCCAAGCGCTACAACGGCGCTCGCCGCCTGGACAACACCCTGATGGCATCGGCCCGCGCGGCCAACTGACGCCCTGCCCTGTCTCAAGGCAACATAGTCGCACGCAGGCCTGCCCGCCGCCATCGTCCAAATGCAAAACGCCGCCCGACTTTCGTCCGGCGGCGTTTTTGTTTGTTCTCTTCGCGGCGGTCAGGCCGCAGGCCGTATCGGCCTCCCCAGTTTGTCGTGGATGCGCGGCAAGACGCGTCCCGTCAATGAACCGTGCCGGCGCGCGGGCACAGGCCGCATTGCTGCAGGGCCTGCTGCATGCTGCACACGGAACGGCGACAAGCGACGACCCGGATGCCGCCGCGCTGCGCGGCGTTGCGGAAGGTCTTCATGACGTTGTGGCCAAGAAAATCGGTAAGCAGGATGACCAGCTGCGTGCCCGAGGGCAGTTGCAGGGTCTTCTTCTGATGCGAGGGATCGCGCCCGCTGATGTGGTGCGTGATCGAGATGTTGTGTCCCTTGAGCAGATCGGGAATATTGCCGAGGCGGTCGGCGCCCACTACCACTGCACTAAGTCCTGCCGTCATGATTTACCTCACTGGGTCGTTGAGCCTGGATGTAATGATAATGATTCCTATTTTTTCGTCAACTCAAATGAGATCGGTTCTTATTTAATTATTTTTATGAGCTTATGGAAAGGGATAGCCGTCTCACGCTTTTCCAGGGGCAACGGGCAAAAAAAACGCGACGTCGTGAGGACGTCGCGCCATGTCGATGCGGGAGCCAGCAGCCGGGCTACTTCGGCGGGCCCTGCACCGCATCCGTGACGACCGCCCGGGTCAGCGACGGCGCCAGCATTTCCAGGAAGGTGTAGACGTAATCGCGCAGGAACACGCCCGCCTTCACGCCCACGCGGGTGGTGTGCGTGCCGAACAGGTGCCCCACCGGCAGGCCGACCAGATTGGAATCGCGGCGCGGGTCGTAGGCGACGCCCGCGATGATGCCGATGCCCAGGCCCACGTCCACGTACGTCTTGATCACGTCGGCGTCGATGGCTTCGAGCACGATGTCCGGATGGATGCCCTGATTGGCAAAGATCTCGTCGATCGTGCTGCGGCCGGTGAAGGCGCGATCGTACGTCACGATGGGGTACTCGGCCAACTGCGCCAGCGACAGGCGCTTGGCGGCGCTGGAGGTCAATTCGGCCAACGGGTGATCGGGCCGCACCACCACGGTGTGCTCCCACGCATAGACCGGCAAGGTCGCCAGGCCCGGCGTCAGTGCCAGCGATTCGGTCGCCAGCGCCAGATCCGCCTGCTCATGCAGCACCATCTCGGCAAGCTGGGCGGGGCTGCCCTCGGCCAGCGACAGGTGAACCTTGGGGAATTGCTTGCGGAACGCGGGAATCACGCGGGGCAGCAGGTAGCGCGCCTGCGTGTGGGTGCAGGCAATCACCAAGCCGCCTTCATCGCGGCGCGCGAATTCGTCGCTGACCTTCTTCAGGTTATCGACTTCGCGCATGATGCGGTCGATGACCTGCGACACGGCCAGACCCGGCTTGGTCAGCCCCTTGATGCGCTTGCCGTGGCGTTCGAAGATCTTGATGCCCAGCTCGTCCTCGAACTCGATGATGGCCTTGGAGACGCCGGGCTGCGACGTGTACAGCATCCGGGCGGCTTCGGTCAGGTTGAAGTCGCGCCGGATGGTTTCACGCACGAAACGAAATTGCTGGAGGTTCATTAATTGGCCCCTGATAGACGGGCCAATTATAAGTAATAAGAACGCCTCGCTATATGAATTATTTGTATAAGCTTAGGAGCAAGGCGTCCCCTCTTTTAGCGCATCGAGATCGTGGTGTTGACGGTCTTGGCGTGCGCCGACCAGCGTGCGGTGACGGTCTTGGTCTGCGTCCAGAACTGCACGGCCTGCTTGCCATTGGGACCCAGGTCGCCCAGCTTGGAACCACGCGAACCCGTGAAGCTGAACCACGCCACCGGCACCGGAATCGGCACGTTGATGCCGACCTGGCCCACGTCGATGTTGTTCTGGAAGTAGCGGGCCGCGCCCCCGTCCTGCGTGAACAGGGCGACGCCATTGCCGTTGGGGTTGCGGTTGATGAAAGCCACCGCGTCTTCCAGCGTCTCGACGCCGACGCAGCACAGGACCGGCCCGAAGATTTCCTCGGTATAGATGGTCATGTTCTCGGCAACGCCATCGAACACCGTGGGGCCGACGAAGTTGCCTTCCTCGAAGCCCGAGACCTTCAGGTTGCGGCCGTCGAGCAACAGCTTGGCGCCTTCGTCCACACCCTTCTGGATCAGGCTTTCCACGCGCTTCTTCGCATTGGGCGACACCAGCGGACCCAGATCGGCTTGGCGATCCGTGCCGGCGTTGACCTTGAGCTTCTTGGCGCGTTCGACGAAATCAGGCAACCAGTTGCGGGCCTCGCCCACCAGCACGGCCACGGACGACGCCATGCAGCGCTGGCCGGCCGCACCGAAAGCGGCGCCCAGCAACTGGTTCAGCGCGACTTCCGGATCCGCGTCCGGCAGGACCACGCAGTGGTTCTTGGCGCCCATCATCGACTGGCAGCGCTTGCCGGCGGCAGACGCGCGGTTGTAGATCTCGGTACCCACACGGGTCGAGCCGATGAACGACACCGCCTTGATGTCCGGATGCTCGCACAGGCCGTTGGCCGTCTCGGGACCGCCGTGCACGACGTTCAGCACGCCCGGCGGCAGGCCGGCTTCCAGCGCCAGCTCCGCCAGGAACAGGGACGAAGTCGGATCCTGCTCGGACGGCTTCAGCACGAACGTGTTGCCGCAGGCCACGGCGATGGGGAACATGAAGCACGGCAGCATCACCGGGAAGTTGAACGCGGTGATGCCCGCGCACACGCCCAGCGGCTGGATCAGGGTGTAGACGTCGATGCCGGTCGCCGCGTTTTCCGCGTATTCGCCCAGTTGCAGGTTGGCGATCGAGCAGGCGTGCTCGACCACTTCCAGGCCACGACCGACTTCACCCTCGGCGTCCGGCAGCGTCTTGCCGTGTTCGCGGGTGATCATCTCGGCCAGTTTGCCGGTATTGGCGCGCAGCAGTTCCTGGAACTTGAGCATGACGCGCATGCGTGCGCCCTGCCCGGCGTTGCGCCAGGTCTTGAAAGCCTCCTTGGCATTGGAGACGGCCAGGTCCAGTTCTTCGCGCGTGGCGAAGGGCACCTTGGCAACGACCTCCTGGGTGGCGGGGTTGATCACGTCTCGCCATTCGGTGGTTTTGGACTGCACAAGCTTGCCGCCGATCAGTAGCGGAACGCGCGGGACTTCACTCATTTTGATGCTCCTCACACTGCGTAGTCGATGCGGATGGTCGTCCGCGTTCTTGGATCGAGCCGGGCCCGCGTGACAAGCGTCCGCGGGCCTCGGGTTATTTCTTCACCAGCGGGCAGGTCGAATCGGCCAGGGGCTGGAAGGCTTCGGCCGCCGGAATGGTGGCCACCAGCTTCGAATAGTCCCAGCCGCCCTTGGAGTCCGCAGGCTTCTTGACTTCGTACAGGTACATATCGTGAATCACGCGGCCGTCCGGGCGGATCGACGCGTTGCGCATGATGGGATCCTTGATGGGGAGGTCGCGCATCTTGTCGGCCACGACCTTGCCATCGGTGCTGTTGGCTGCGGCCACCGCGCGCAGGTAATGCAGCACGCTCGAATACACGCCGGCCTGCGTCATGGTGGGCTTCAGGCCGCGGAAGGCCTTTTCAAAACGCCCGGACCACTCGCGCGTCGCATCGTCGTAGTCCCAGTAGAAGCCGTCCACGTAGGACAGCCCCTGGGCGTTCTCCAGGCCCAGCGCACGCAGGTCGGACAGGAAGATCAGCAGGGAAACCAGCCGCTGCCCGCCGGCCACGATGCCGAACTCGCGCGCCTGCTTGACGGCGTTGACGGTGTCCTGGCCGCCGTTGGCCAGCGCCACCACCTGCGCCTTCGAGCTTTGCGCCTGCAGCAGGTAGGACGCAAAGTCGGGCGCGTTCAGCGGATGACGCACGCTGCCGGCGACCGTGCCGCCCAACGCCTTGACCGCCTTGACCGTGTCGGCTTCCAGCGAGTGGCCGAATGCGTAGTCGACGGTGATGAAGAACCACGACTTGCCGCCCTCGCGCACGGTCGCCTTGGCGCCGCCAGCGGACTGCGAGTAGGTGTCGAACATCCAATGAAAGCCGACCGGCGAGCACTCTTTGTTGGTCAGCGCCGTGGTGGCCGGACCGGAGAACATCACCACCTTGTTCTTTTCGCGGGCGATGCCTTGCACGGCCAGCGCCACGGCGGAATTGGTGAGGTCGGCAATGGCGGTGACGCCGTCGCGATCGAACCATTCGCGGGCGCGGGCAGCGCCGACGTCGGCCTTGTTCTGGTTGTCCGCGGACACCAGGTCGATCTTCATGCCCTTGCACTCTGCCGCCAGGCAGTCGTCGATGGCCAACTGCGCCGCCGCAACCGAACCTGCGCCCCCCATGCCGGCATACGTGCCGGACATATCCGTCAGAATGCCGATCTTCACTGGCGGCTTATCCGCCGCCTGGGCCTGCCCAAGCAATCCGGCGCCCAGACACAAGCCTGCGGCGAGCCCGCGTGCGTGCAATTTCATGGATTTGTCTCCTGAGTTTTTATGCGCTGAGTGGTAGCGTTGTGGCGCCGTCTTCGCGGCCCGCGGTCCCAGGGCATAGCCCAAGGCCTGCCGATCCAGTGTAGATGTGTGAAAATCAACAAGCAACACTACAAATGCACATTCCTTGTGCATTCATGCACACACAAAAAAAGCCGTTCGGCAGCGTGCTGCCAGGGCCTTGGAGCGTTGGATCTTGCTTGATTGGGACAGCCTGCGGTACTTCCTGGAAGTGGCCCGCACGCAGCGCGTCAGCGCGGCGGCGCGCAAGCTTGGGGTGGAGCACACCACCGTCTCGCGCCGCATCCGGGCGCTGGAAACGGAACTGGACACCCTGCTCTTCGAAAAATCCCGCAGCGCGGGCTTCGTGCTGACCGACGACGGCCAGCGCCTTTTCGTCCACGCCGAGCAGATGGAAAGCGTCGTGCACACTGCGCGCGAGAACCTGTCCGGCATCGGGCAGGCGCTGTCGGGGCATTTACGCATTGGCGCCACCGAGGGCTTCGGCAGTTACGTGCTGACCCCGCTGGCCGCCGATTTCCAGCGGCGCTATCCGCACATCACGCTGGACATCCTGCCCGTGCCGCGCTTTGTCAGCCTGTCCAAGCGCGAGGCCGACCTGGCCATCACCATCGAGCGCCCGCAGCGCGGCCCGTATGTGTGCAGCAAGCTGTGCGACTACACGCTGCGGCTGTACGGCACGCCGGGCTACCTGGCAAACCATGCGCCGATCACCCGCCGCGAAGACCTCGCGGATCACACGTTCATTGGCTATGTGGACGAGCTGCTGTTCAGCGAGCGCTTGCGGTATCTGGAAGACCTGCTGCCGGCGAGCAAGGTGGTGTTGCGCAGCACGAGCGTCGTGGCCCAGTACCACGCAGCGCTGCAGGGCCAGTCGCTCGCGATCCTGCCGTGCTTCATCGCGGCCCAGGATCCGAGGCTGAAACCCGTGCTGCAGGACGAGATCGCCATCACGCGCTCGTTCTGGATGTACTGCCACGAAGACCTGCGCAAGCTCAAGCGCGTGACCGTGCTGTGGGAGTTCATCCGCAAATCGGTATTGAAAAACGCCGACCTGTTGGCAGGCCGGCGTGGAACGATGAAGTATCTGCCCTGAAGACGCCGACCGGCGGCGCCCGCTTCGCTAGGTGCTGTTCTTCGGCGCCTTCACGCGCAGGCGGCGCATCAGCAGGAAGGCGGTCAGCAGCGCAACGGCGCCATGGATCAGCCACACCCCCAGGCCAAAGCTGAGCTTGCCGTTGGAGATCCAGGCGCGCGACAGGTTGATCATATTCATATAGAGCAGGCCGACCAGACCGGCGATGAGCAGGTCGCCCGAACGCCCCAACCGCGGATTCACGGCGCCAAGCGGAATGGCCAGCAGCGCAAGATTCAGCGCGGCGAGCGGCAGCGAGATCCGCCACATGACCTGCGACCAGCTGCTGTTGGTGTTGTCTTCGACGAGCTGCGGCGTGCTGCGCGCCTTGGAGGAACGCTCCGCCGCCGCGCGGGCCTCGGCCATCGGATCGCCCCCCGACTTGCTCTCGAGGCGCAGGCCGTATTTTTCGAAATGCACGAGGCGAAGCTCGGGCGTGCCCGGCTTCAGGTCGTACCGATGGCCCTCACCCAACACCAGGAAACGGTCGCCGTTGGGCAGCGTTTCGCTGTGCGCGCTGCTTGCGGTCAGCACGCTGAGCCATTCAGGGCCGATCTCGCGCGCGAACACGTTGCCGAGTTCGTCGGCGGGATTGACGGGGTCTTCGGCAAAGAAGACGCGGTTGCCGCCAGAGGACTCGGCAAACTGGCCGGCCGTGACCTTGGACAGGTCGGAGCGCTGCTCGAAGCGTTCGTGATATTCGCCAATCTGACGGTAGGCCCAGGGCGACGCCACCAGCGTCAGGCCCGCCACGGCAAGCGCAACGGGCACGGCCACGCGCAGCACAGGCTTGAGCCAATCCGCCAGCGACAGCCCGCTGGCAAACCACACCACCATTTCGGATTCGCGGTAGTTGCGCGTGACCGTGGTCAGCACGGCGATGAAGATCGAGACCGCCAGGATGGTCGGCAGCGCGGTGATGGTGGAAAGCGCGGCAAGCACGACCACCACGTCCGCTCCGATGTTGCCCCCCGCGGCCTCGCCGAGCAGGCGCACGAGAAGCACGCTGAGCCACACGACGAGCAACGTGGAAAAGACAACGCCAGCGTGACTGGTGATCTCGCTGACGACAGAGCGTTTGAATAGAGACATGGGAGAATATGCGGGATAATCGACCGCATCATACACAGACGCACACGGGAAACCCTCATGGAATTTAGCACACAGACCACCGCTTCCCTGCACCAGGTCAAAACCGCGGCCCTTGCCGTCGGCGTGTACGCGGACGGCGTGTTGAGCCCCGCCGCCGACATCATCGACCGCGCTTCCAACGGCGCCGTACGTGCGGTGGTCAAAAGCGAATTCCGCGGCCGCGCCGGCGCGACGCTGACCCTGCGCACGCTGCCGGGTGTCACCGCGCAACGCGTGGTCCTGGTCGGTCTGGGCAAGCAGGAAGAATACTCGGCCCGCACCCATGCGTCGGCCGAGCAGGCATTCGCCGCGTCCTGCGTCGCTGCCCAGCTTACCGAAGGCGTGTCCACGCTCCTCGCCAATCCCATCGCCGGCACCGACCTCATTGCGCGCGCCCGCAGCGCCGCGATCGCGGCCGGCAGCGCGGTCTACCACTACGACGCCAGCTTCGGCAAACCCGACCGCGACGCGCGCCCCAAGCTCAAGAAGATCGTGCAGGTCGTCGAGCGCGCCGACGCGGCACAGGCTCAGAAAGGCCTGCGCGAAGGCAGCGCCATCGCCAACGGCATGGAGCTGACCCGCACGCTGGGCAACCTGCCGGGCAACATCTGCACGCCCACGTATCTGGGCGACACCGCCAAGCGCCTGGCGCGCGAATTCAAGTCGCTGAAGGTCGAGGTTCTGGACCGCAAGCAGGTCGAAGCACTGGGCATGGGCTCGTTCCTGTCTGTTGCGCGCGGCTCCGAGGAAGCGCTGCGCTTCATCGTGCTGCGCCACGCCGGCGCCAAGGCCGCCAAAAAGGGCGCCAAGGCCGCGCAGGGTCCGATCGTGCTGGTCGGCAAGGGCATCACGTTCGACGCCGGCGGCATCTCGCTCAAGCCTGCGGCCACCATGGACGAAATGAAGTACGACATGTGCGGCGCCGCCAGCGTGCTGGGTTCGTTCCGCGCCCTGGCCGAGCTCGAACTGCCGCTGGACGTCGTCGGCCTGATCCCCGCGTGCGAGAACCTGCCCAGCGGCAAGGCCAACAAGCCGGGCGACGTGGTCACCAGCATGGCCGGCCTGACCATCGAAATCCTGAATACCGACGCCGAAGGCCGCCTGGTCCTGTGCGACGCCCTCACCTACGCCGAACGCTTCAAGCCGTCGGCCGTGATCGACATCGCCACGCTGACCGGCGCCTGCGTCGTGGCGCTGGGCAACGTCAACACGGGCCTGTTCTCCAAGGACGACGCGCTGGCTGACGCACTGGCCTCGGCCGGCCGCCGCTCGCTGGACACGGCATGGCGCATGCCCATGGACGACGCCTACCAGGAACAGCTCAAGTCCAACTTCGCCGACCTCGCCAACATCGGCGGCCCTCCGGCCGGCGCGGTCACCGCCGCCTGCTTCCTGTCCCGCTTCGCCAAGGCCTATCCCTGGGCGCATCTGGACATCGCCGGCACCGCCTGGCGCGGCGGCAAGGACAAGGGCGCGACCGGCCGTCCGGTCCCGCTCCTGATGCAATACCTGCTGGACCAGGCTTGAAACGCCTGACGCCGACCGCCCCATGACGCGCATCGACTTCGCCTTCGGCGCGCCGGACCGCCTGCGCATGGCCTGCCAGGTCGTGCGCAAGCGCGTCCTGGCTGGCCAGCGGCTGGTGGTGTACTGTAAAGACGGTTCGCGGCTGTCCGCGTTCGACCGCATGCTGTGGGCGTTCGACGACACGGCCTTCGTGCCGCATGTGCTGGCAAACGATCCGCTGGCCGCTGAAACCCCGGTGGTCCTCACCGCCGGGGACCCGCTGCAGGCCTTGCAGGCGGCGGGGCAACCCGACCAGCCGCAGCCTTGGCTGATGAACCTGGACGACGATTGCCCGCCCGGATTCGATGCTTTCGAACGTCTGCTGGAAATCGTCTCCGACGACCCCGAAGACAAACAGGCGGCCCGGCAGCGCTGGCGGACCTACCTGACAGCCGGTCATACGCCGCAAAGCCACGACCTGAGCCGCAAGGCCACGCCTTGAGCGGCAACGCCCAAGGCGGCTGAACCGCCCCACGCGCGCCGCGCCCACCAGAATCTCGGGAGTTTCCATGCCCGCTCGCCCATCCGATCCCGGCATTCCTACCCTGACCCATCGGGCCGAACCCTCGTTCCACGACCCGGCCGACGACGACGCCGATGCGCCGCTCTTGACCGAACTGGCCGACGAGGCCGGTCCTGTGTATGAAAATGACCCGTATGAACATGACCCGTTTCCCGTCCTGACGGACGTGGCGGACGAGGACGAGCCGCCGGCGTTGCCGGTCTCGCGGACGTCCGAGCCAGCGGCAAACCCGCTTGCCGCGCCAGCGGCAACCCCGGCGGCAGTGCCGGCAGTGGCGCCTTCGCCGGCCACCGCCCCCGCACCGACCAGGCCCCTGCCCGACGCCACCGTGCTCGCCGCGCGCCTGCAGGCCGAGGTCGAACAGCTCATGCAGCAGGCGCTTGCCGACGCCATCAAGCAGCTTCAGGCGCGCATGGATGCGGAATTGCCTGCTATTGTTTCCCGTGTGCTCCATGAAGTTCGACGGGGGTGACCTTCGTCCATGTGCAGGACCAATTTGCCCGGCAACGGCCAGTCCTACTTCTTTCGCGAACTGGATTCTTCAGGGAACTGTAAGGTATCCTTCGCATCTAAGCCTTCTAGGCAATCACCATATTTGCCGTATACAGGAGTTCTCCATGAACGAATATCGTCCGTCCCCTTTTAACCGTTCCGGCGCTGTCGCCGGCGCGCCGGGCGAGGTCGCTCGCAACCAGGTCCTGCGCAACACCTACTGGCTTCTGGCCCTGTCGCTGATCCCGACGGTGCTGGGCGCGGCGGTCGGCCTCTACACCGGCATCAACCGCGTCATGGGCGCCAGCCCCGGTCTGTCGGCCATCGTCTTCCTGGTCGGCGCTTTCGGCCTGATGTTCGCCATCGAAAAGAACAAGAACAGCTCGCTGGGCGTCGTCCTGCTGCTGGCCTTCACGTTCTTCATGGGCGTCATGCTTTCGCGCCTGCTGGGCTTCGTGATGGGCATGAGCAACGGCTCGCAGCTCGTCATGACGGCATTCGGCGGCACCGCAATCGTGTTCGGCACCATGGCCACCCTGGCCACGACCATCAAACGCGATCTGTCGGGACTGCAGAAATTCCTGTTCATCGGCGCCGTCGTGATCCTGGTCGCCGCGCTGGCCAACATCTTCCTGCAACTGCCGGCCCTGATGCTGACCATCTCGGTGCTCGCCATCGTGATCTTCTCGGCGTTCATGCTGGTTGACCTGCAGCGCGTGGTCAACGGCGGCGAGACCAACTACGTCTCCGCCACGCTGGCCATCTACCTGGACGTCTACAACGTCTTCTCGAACCTGCTGATGCTGCTGGGCATCTTCGGCGGCAACCGCGAGTAACGCGCCGTCGCCAGACCAGCACCGAGAGGGCCTGCATGCACAACATGTGGGCCCTTTTTCTTTGGCCCTTTTTCTTTGGCCCTTTTTCTTTGGCCCTTTTTCTTTGGCCCTTTTTCTTTGGCCCGCCTGTCACTTCTTCCCGCCCGGAGCCCCGCCATGCCCGATCGCCGCCGCTTCCTCCAGACCGCCGCCAGCGCTGCCCTCCTCGGAACCGCCTGGCCGGCATGGGCGGCCGATCCGGCGCAGGCCATGCTCAAACGCCCCATCCCGTCGACGGGCGAAACGCTGCCGGTCGTGGGGCTGGGCACCGCAGACACCTTCAATGTATCCCCGGGCGACGCGTCGGCCATGGCGCCGCTGGCCCAGGTGCTTGAAACGCTCCTGAAGGCAGGCGGCACGCTGATCGACACGGCGCCCAGCTACGGCGAGGCCGAGGCCGTCACCGGTGCCCTGCTGGCTCGCGATGGCGGCCTGCGCAAGCGCGTGTTCCTGGCCACCAAAATCAGCACACGCGGCCACGACTCCGCGATGCGCCAGGTGCGGCAGTCGCAAGAGGCGCTGCGCAGCGATAAGCTGGACCTGATCCAGGTGCACAACCTGATCGATACGCGCAACCAGCTCGCCCTGCTGCGCGACCTGAAACAGCAGGGCGTGACGCGCTACATCGGCATCACGCATTACACGGACCATGCCCACGACGATCTGACCGAGCTGGTCGAAAAGGAAAAGCCCGACTTCCTGCAGGTGAACCTGTCGATCGCCTCGCGCAGCGCTGAAAAGCGCCTGCTGCCCGCCTGCCAGGCCAACGGCGTCGCCGTGCTGATCAACCGTCCGTTCGAGGATGGCGCGCTGTTCCGCCAGGTCAAGGGCGTGGCGCTGCCCAAGCTTGCCGACGAGATCGACTGCACGTCCTGGGCGCAGATCTTCCTGAAGTTCATCATCGGCCATCCCGCCGTCACGGCCGTCATCCCCGCCACGTCCAAGCCCGCCAACATGGCGGACAACGCCCGCGCCGGCTTTGGCCGCCAGCCCGACGCCGCCCTGCGCGACCGCATTGCCGCGCTGCTCGCCTGACGCCATGGCGGCCGCCCCCCTGTCCTGGCGCGCCCGTATGTCGCGGGCGCTGGGGATCCAAGAGGACGAACTCGCCCCGGCCGCCTGCGGCTTCGCGTTTTTCTTCTTCCTTTTCTGCGGCTATTTCATGCTGCGCCCCATCCGCGAAACGATGGGGATCCAGGCGGGCGTCAATCAGTTGCAATGGCTGTTCACCGCCACCTTTCTTGCCACCCTGGCCGTCGTGCCGCTGTTCGGCTGGATCGCCACCCGCGTGCCGCGTGCGACGCTGGTGACCTGGGTCTACGCGCTTTTCGCACTGACCATGGTGGGTTTTGCCGCCCTGCTCCACCAGCAACCCGGCAGCGTCTGGGCGGCGCGCGCGTTCTATGTCTGGCTGTCGGTGTTCAACCTGTTCGTCGTGTCCATCGCCTGGAGCCTGATGGCCGACGTGTTCCGCATGGAATCGGCCAAGCGGCTGTTCGCGCTGATCGCAGCGGGCGCCAGCGCGGGCGGCCTGAGCGGCCCGCTGCTGGGCGCGCTGCTCGCTGGTGTGCTGGGTCCGGCGGGCCTGCTCGTGCTGTCGGCTCTGCTGCTGACCGCCACGCTGCCGCTCAAGCAATGGCTGCTGGCATGGCGCGCCGCCTCCCGCCCGGACGTCGGCCGGAAGGACATGCAGCGCCCCATCGAAGGCGGCATCCTGGCCGGGCTGGCGCGCATCTTCCAGTCCCGGTACCTGCTGGGCATTTCGCTGCTTGTCGTGCTGCTGGCCACGCTGAACACGTTCCTGTACATGGAACAGGCGCGGCTGGTCGCCGATGCGTTTCCCGACACGGCCCAGCGCATCCGGGTCTTCAGCGCCCTGGATTTCACCGTGCAGGCGCTGGCGCTGCTGTCGCAGATCTTCATCACCGGGCGCGTGGCCGCCCGCCTCGGGTTGCGGTTCCTGCTGACCGCGGTGCCCTTGGCGGTCGCGCTTGCGTTCCTGGCGCTGGCTGCGTTCCCCGTGTTCGCCGTGCTGGCGGCCGCCATGATCCTGCGCCGCGCCGGCGAGTATGCGCTGATCCGGCCCGGGCGCGAGATGCTGTTCACGGCAGTCACGCCGGAAGACAAATACAAGACAAAGAACGTCATCGACACCGTCGTCTATCGCGGCGGCGATGCCGCCAGCGGCTGGGTCAAGGCGGGCATTGACATGCTGGGCTACGGCGCGGCGTTGATCGCGCTGTTGGGCGCCGTCGTGGCGCTGGGCGCGGCCGCCGTGGGATATGGACTGGGTAAACAGGCCGATCGGCAAAACGGCGACTTGAATTAGTTTTTTCTAAACAACCATCTGATTTAGCCAAACGGAAATATCGATTGCCGGTCGCACAATGGCGCAGCCCTCAACGCCTCGGGAATCGTCATGAAACGCACCGCCAGCCTTGCCGCCCTGTTGCTTTGCCTTGCCGCGCCGCACGCGCACGCCGACTACCCCGAACGCGCCATCACGCTGATCGTGCCGGCCGCCGCGGGCGGCAATGCCGATATCACCGCTCGCCTCATTGGTCAGGAGATGAGCCGGCTGCTGGGCCAGCCGGTCGTCGTCGAAAACCGCGTGGGCGCAGGCGGCCGAATCGGCACGCAAGCCGTGGTCCGGGCGCCCGCGGACGGCTACACCATCGGCTATGCCCATGTCGGCACGCTGGTGTTGCACCGGTACCTGTTCAAGCAGCAGCTTTACGACCTGGACCGCGATCTCAAACCCATTGGCCTGGTCGCCGAGACGCCCAACGTGATTGTCGTGAATGCCGCGTCGCCGTACCGCGACCTGAAAGGCTTCATCGACGCCAGCCGGGCGCAGCCGGACCGCCTGACCATGACGTCGGCCGATCCAGGCACGACCAGCGAGGTCGGCGTCAAGCTGTTCATCGCCCAGACCGGCGCCGCGGTTCGCCAGATTCCCTACAAGGCCACGGCCGCGCAGCTCTCGGACCTGCTGGGCGGCCATGTGGATTCCATGATGGAAAATCTGCCGCCCTTGATCGGCAACTTGAAGGACGGGCGCCTGCGCGCACTCGCCGTCACCACCCGCAAGCGCGCCGCGTCCAACCCCGATGTGCCGACCGTGGCCGAACAGGGCTACCCCGAGTACGAGCAGTCCGCGTGGAGCGCGCTGGTTGCACCCGCAGGCACGCCCACTGCCGCGATCTCGCGGTTGAACGCCGCGATGAATCAGGCGTTGCGCTCGGACGCCGTGAGCCGCGAGTTGCGCAGCCGCTCGCAGGAACCCCTGGGCGGCACGCCGCAGGATGTTCAGGCCCAGATCAAAAAGGAGCTGCCCAAGTGGGAAAGCATCATCAAGGCCGCCACGCTGGATTGAACCGCGCGCCAACCCCCAACGGAGCCGCCGCATGGCCAACGTAACCCGCGAGGATTTCTCCGTGGCCGCCGCCACCAATACGTCGGCTTACCGGCGCGTCACGATTCCAGTGCTGCGGATCGAGGCGGGCCCGGGGCCTGCCGTCGCGCTCATCGCCGGCGTCCATGGCGACGAATGGGAGGGGCAGGCCGCCATCCTGGACCTGTGGCATCAGTTGCCGGAAATCCTGCAACGCGGCACCGTCTATCTGCTTCCCGCAGTCAATGCGGAAGCGTCACTTGCCGGCACGCGGCTGTCGCCGTCCGACGGCGGCAACCTGAATCGCGCTTTTCTGGGCGCGCCGGCGCGCGGCTACACCGAAAGCATCGCGGCGGCCTTGGAGGCCCGGCTGCTTTCCCGGGTGCAGGCCATGGTCGACGTGCACAGCGGCGGCGCGTCACTGCGCTACCTGCCGTCCTCGGTCATCACGCGCCATGGCAACGATGCCTATGACGATCGCCTGCCGGCGCTCGCTCGGGCATTTGGACTGCCCGACTGCGTGTTCTTTCGCGGCGGCGAAGCCGGCTCCATGCCGGCGGCGGCCAGCCGGCACGGCGTGCTGCGGCTCTCTGCCGAGATCGGCGGCGGCCGGGAAACCAGCCAGTCGCTGGTGGACCGCTGCCGCGACGGGCTGCTTGGCTGCCTGGCGGAATTGGGACTGCTCACCCCTCGTGCGCGCCCACACGCCGCCCAGGACGCGGAAGTCCGCCTCTACGATCTGGACGCCCCCGCCGCGACGCTGCGCGCCCGCGAGTCCGGCGTATTCGTGCCCGCCGTGGAGCTGGGCCAATCCGTGGCCGCGCAGCAGCCCATTGGCCGCCTCATCGAACCGGCACGGCCCGACGCCCCGCCGCGCCCCCTGCTCAGCCCGCAGGCGGGCACCGTCGTCTGCTTGCGGCCTATCGCCCGCAGCGACGATGGCGATTGCCTGTTGCAGGTGGCGAGCGCCCTCCCCTTGGACTCTCTTGCATCAAAATACTGACCCATGCAGATGAACCCCCGATTGACCAGCATGCGCTGCATCCGCTGCGCAACCCTGTGGCCCACCGGCGACTATCCCGAAGGCTGCCCCGCGTGCCTGGCGGCCGACCATCCCGCCACGCTGGAGTGCCAATACGACGCAAACGTTGACGCAACGGCGCGGGACGAAGCCATGCCCCTGCCGGTGCTTTCTGCCGTGACGTTGGGCGAAGGCAGCACCCCATGCGTGTCCGCGCCCGAACTGGCGCGGGAAGAAGGCGTGGGCGCGCTGTGGCTCAAGTGCGAAAGCGCCAATCCCACCGGCAGCCACAAGGACCGCATGTCGGCGCAACTGGTCTCGCGCGCCCGCCTGGCTGGGGCCACGCGTGTTGCCGCGGCCTCCAGCGGCAACGCGGGCGTGTCGCTGGCCGCCTACTGCGCAGCGGCCGGCTTGCAGGCCGACATCGCCATCACCCGCAATTGTCCGCCGCTGCAGCGCGAGGCCATGGAGCGCTTTGGCGCGCGGCTGCGCGCCTTCGAGGACAGCCTGGGCCGCTGGCCGTACGTGGCCGATCTGTGCCGCAACCACGGCGCGTTCGCGGGCACCAATTATCTGAATCCGCCGGTGGGTACGCATCCGTACGGCGTCGAGGGGTACAAGCCGATCGCCCAGGAAATCCTGGACGAATGCGGGCTGCCCACGGACATCATCGTCCCGACGGCGCGCGGCGACCTGCTGTGGGGCATCTTTTTGGGCTGGCAGCATCTACTTCAGACCGGGCGCATCGCCCGCCTCCCCCGGCTGCACGCGGTGGAACCCTACGCCCGCCTGTCGCGCGCGCTGGAAACCGGCGATGCGCGCGGCCAATGGGAAAGCGCGACCCAGCAGTATTCCATTGCGGGCGGCACGTGCACGCTGCAAGCACTGGAAGCGCTGTCACGGTCTGGAGGCATGCCGGTGGAGACGTCCGACGCGCAAGCGGTTGAGGCGCGGCAACGTCTGGAACGCATGGGACTGGGCGCGGAACTGTCGTCGGCCGCCGCGCTGGCGGCCATGGCGCGGCTCAGGCGGGCCGGCAGGCTGGATGCGGAATCGAACGTGGTGCTGATGCTGACGTCGGACGGTCGCCGGGGCTGATTCCCGCGCTAGACGCCGAACCGTTCGACCAGCGGCGCCAGTGCGCCACGCAGGCACGTCGCCCAGAACTTGCCGGCTTCGGACAACGGGCGGCTGCCGTGCACGATCATGTGGCATTCGAAATGCACGGGTGCCGCCAGTGGCCGGTAAGTGAGGCCCATGGCCTCCATGCCCAGCGCCGTCGCCGGGTTGGCGATGCCCACCCCGTGCCCGGCCAGAGCAAGCTGACACACGGTGCTGGAATACGGCGTCTCGATCGCCACGCGCAGGCTTTGACCAGCCTGACGCAAGAGCGCGTCCAGCCGCTTGCGCGAACCGTCCTCGGCGTTCAGCGCGATCACATCGACCTCGGCCAGCTGCGAAAAATTCACCGATTCCAGGCGCGTCAGCGCATGTCCGGCGGGAAACACCGCCACCGCGCGCAGGCTGGCCAGACGATGCCCGCGCAGCCCCTCGAGTTCGGACTCATCGGCCACCGCCGCCAGGTCCAGTTCCCCCGACACCACCATGTCGCGCAGGGTATTGGAGTCGCGGATCTGCAAGTACAGCGGCGTATCGGGGTAGCGCACGCGAAAGCGCGAAATCGCATCGCTGACGATCGCACCGCTGTAGGCGTGAATGCAGCCGATGCGCAGCCGCGGCTGCGCTGCCCCGCGGATCGCCCGGATCTTGCGTCCCAGGCTTTCCAGGCCGACATTCAGGCGGCGGATCTCTTCGTAAAGCAACGTGGCTTCGGGCGTGCGCTGCATGCGCTGGCGCACGCGCTCGAACAGGCGCAACTCGATGCTGGCTTCCAGCGCGGCCAGCGTCGCGCTGACGGTGGCGGGCGACACGTCCAGGCGCCGTGCGGCGGCGGTGACGCTTTCCGTCTCGTAGACGGTGCGGAAGGTTTCGACCTGTTTGAGCGTGAACGTCATGAGGCCGGCGCCGCAATCAGATACGTTGCAGGTCCAGCAGCACGCGCCGCGTGGACAGCGGACGACCCGCCAGAATCTCGGCCAGGCGCGCGCGCAGGTCGCTGCGCAGCGCGGGCTCGATGGTGGGGTCGTCGAAATCGGGCGGCGCCTCGTCGACACCGTAGCCCGTCTCGCGCAGCAAGGTCCATTCGAAGCGGCGCAGCGCTCCGGCCGCGCGGGTGCCCGCAGACAGTTGCTGCAAGGCCATGTCATACGCGTCGAACAACAGCGGATGCGCGTCCTCGCGCGGCAACAGGCGCAGCAGCAGTTCGTTCATGTACCACGCCGACATCAGCGCGGCGCCGGCCAGCGGCCGGATGCCGGCAATCTCGGCGCGCGTCAGCGTCTTGACCTCGCCGTTGCCGGTCCAGGACAGGAGCAGCGGCTGAAAGGCCGACAACACGGGGCGCAAAACGGAATAAGGGCGCTTGGCGCCCTTGGCGACCATGGCCACGCAGCCGTGATCGCGAGAAAAAGTTTGGACAATCAGGGAAGTTTCACGCCACGCCGTGGCGTGGAGCATGAACCCTGGTCGATCCTGGACGCGTGGCGCCCGTCTACTCATAACCCAGATCGCGCAGCGCACCCTCGCGGTCGGACCAGCCCTTGCGCACCTTGATATAGACCTCCAGATGCACGGGTTTGTCCAGCAGCTTGGCAATGTCCTGCCGCGCCTCCGTGGCGATCCGCTTCATGTGCATGCCGCCCGTGCCCAGCAGGATGGGCTTGTGGCTGTCGCGTTCGACGACGACACAGGCGTTGATGGTGGCGCCCTTGGCGGTCTCTTCCCATTGCTCGATGACGACCGTGCAGCCGTACGGCAGTTCGTCGCCCACCAGGCGGAAGATCTTCTCGCGCACGAGTTCGGCGGCGATGAAGCGCATGGGACGGTCGGTCAGGGTGTCTTCCTCGAACATCGGCTCGCCTTCCGGCAGGCGCGATGCGATTTCCTCAAGCAACTGATCCAGTTGCTGATTCTTGGTGGCGCTGACCGGCACCACGGCGCCGAACGGGTGCAGCGCCATGATCTTGGATACGAACCCGAACAGATCGTCGCGGTTCTTCAGGGCGTCGATCTTGGAGACGACCAGAATCGTGCGCTCGGGGTTGGGCAACAGCGGCAGCAGCTTGGCGTCGCCCTCAGACCACTTCCCGGCTTCAACCACATGCACCACCACGTCCACGTCGGCCAGGGCCTGCGTGACGACGCGGTTCATCATGCGGTTCATCGCGCCGCCATGGCGCGTCTGGAAACCTGGGGTGTCGACAAACACAAACTGCTCGTGCTCGCGCGTCAGCACACCGTGAATGCGGTGGCGCGTGGTCTGCGCCTTGCGGGACACGATGGAGATCTTGGAACCGATCAGGGCGTTCGTCAGCGTGGATTTGCCCACATTGGGGCGGCCAACGATGGCAACGAAGCCGGTACGAAAAGGGGTATCGCTCATTTAGTCTCTTGAGCCACTGCCACGGGCAGCGACAATTGCGCGGTTTTGCGCGCCTTGCCCGACTTGCGGGCAGCCTTGGGGGCCGGGCTGACGGCCAGCGCGGCCTCGAGCGCCAGCTTGGCGGCCGACTGCTCGGCGGCGCGGCGGCTGGCGCCAGGCGCCATTACCTTGATATCGAGCGCCGGAATGGCGCACTCGACTTCGAACTGCTGGCTGTGGGCCGCGCCATGCGTGGCCACCACCGTATACAACGGCAGGGCCAGCTTGCGGCCCTGCAGGAATTCCTGCAGCAACGTCTTGGCGTCCTTGCCGAGCGTCTTGGGATCCACGGACGCCAGCACCGGCTGGTACTGGCGCACGATCACGCGGCGCGCCGCCTCGAAACCCGCATCCAGAAATACGGCGCCAAAAATGGCTTCGACCGTGTCGGCCAGGATGGACGGCCGGCGGAATCCGCCGCTCTTGAGCTCGCCCTCGCCCAGGCGCAGGTATTGGGACAGCTCAAGGCGCTGGGCGATATCCGCCAGCGACGCCTGCTTGACCAGGTTGGCCCGCAGACGCGACAGATCGCCTTCGTCGATTTTTGAATAGCGTTCGAACAGCATCGCCGCCACAACGAAGTTCAGTACGGAATCCCCAAGGAATTCCAACCGCTCGTTGTGGCGCGCACCGTGGCTGCGGTGCGTCAGCGCCTGTTCAAGCAAGGCCGCATCACCGAAGTGGTGATCGAGGCGATTTTCTAGCGTGGCTAGCGACATAATCAGTTGAATCGGCCGATGCGGCTCAGATCGCTGAAGTTCATCCAGATGAAGAAAGCGCGGCCGACGATGTTGGCTTCCGGAACGAAGCCCCAATATCGGCTGTCCGCGCTGTTGTCCCGATTATCGCCCATGGCGAAATAATTCCCTTCGGGTACTTTGCAGCGTACCCCATTGTGGCTGTATTGGCAGTTTTGGCGGTACGGAAAAGTCCAATTCTGCGCCGCATACACCTGCGGAGTCTTCTCTTCCAGCAGGATCTTGTGCTCAACGTCGCCCAATTTCTCTTTATATTGCGCGATGTACGACACACGATCCGGCTCGAAATAGTCACCATCACGCACGTGCGGGACCAATTCACCATTGACATAGAGCTTCTTGTCGATGTATGCGATTTCGTCGCCCGGCAGGCCCACCACGCGCTTGATGTAATCGACGTTCGGATCGACCGGATACCGGAACACGAACACGTCGCCACGCTTCGGTTCGCCGATGGGAATGATCTTCTTGTCGATCACCGGCAGGCGCAGCCCGTAGCTGAACTTGTTCACCAGGATCAGGTCGCCGGATTGCAGCGTGGGCAGCATCGAGCCGGACGGAATGCGGAACGGCTCGACCACGAACGAGCGCAGCATGAACACGAACAGGATGACGGGAAAGAAGCTGACCGCGTACTCGACCCACCAGGGCACGCGCCGCGCAGCGTCGCCGGCTTCGCGCCGCAGGCGCTCGGCCTCTTGCGCGTCGCCCACCAGTGCCGCGTCGTACTGTGCCATCGCAGCCTGCGCGCGGCGCTCGCGCCCCTTGCGCAGCACCGCCAGATCGAGCACCCAGATAACGCCGGTAAGCACCAGCAGAATAAAAAGGATCAGGGCAAAGTTCCAACTCATCAGCTAATCGCCTTCTGGGGTTCTATTTGTCTTCCACCTGCAGGATGGCAAGGAACGCCTCCTGCGGAATTTCCACGCTGCCCACCTGCTTCATGCGCTTCTTGCCCGCCTTCTGCTTTTCCAGCAGCTTCTTCTTGCGCGAGATGTCGCCGCCGTAGCACTTGGCCAGCACGTTCTTGCGCAGCGCCTTTACGTTCTCGCGCGCGATGATTTCGGCGCCGATGGCAGCCTGGATGACCACGTCGAACATCTGGCGCGGGATCAGGCCGCGCATTCGGGTGACCACATCGCGCGCACGGTGGCGCGCATTGCTGCGGTGGACGATGACGGCCAGCGCATCGACGCGGTCGTTGTTGATCAGCAGGTCCACACGCACCACATCCGCGGAGCGGTATTCCAGGAATTCGTAGTCCATCGAGGCATAGCCCCGCGACACGGACTTCAGCTTGTCGAAGAAGTCCAGCACGATCTCGGCCAGCGGGATCTCGTACACCAGGTGAACCTGGCGGCCGTGGTAGCTCATGTTGACCTGCACGCCGCGCTTGTTGTTGCACAGCGTCATGACCGGACCGACGTAGTCCTGCGGCATGAACAGCGTGACCTTCACGATGGGCTCGCGGATGTCCTGGATCTTGCCGATCTCGGGCATGCGGGACGGGCTTTCCACGGTGATCACGGAGCCATCGCGCTGCTCGACCTCGTACACCACCGACGGCGCGGTGGTGATGATGTCCATGTCGAATTCGCGTTCCAGGCGCTCCTGCACGATTTCCATGTGCAAGAGGCCAAGAAAGCCGCAGCGGAAACCAAAGCCCAGCGCTTGCGAGACTTCGGGTTCGAACATCAGCGCGGCATCGTTGAGCTTCAGCTTTTCGAGCGAATCGCGCAGTTGGTCGTATTCGGAGCTTTCGACCGGATACAGCCCGGCAAACACCTGCGGCTTGACTTCCTTGAAGCCCGGCAGCGGGCCCGCGGCCGGCTTGTTGGCCAGGGTGACGGTGTCGCCGACCTTGGCGTCTTCGAGTTGCTTGATGCCGGCAATGATGAAGCCCACCTCGCCCGCCGACAGATGCGGACGCTGCTGCGACTTGGGCGTGAACACGCCCGTCTGCTCGCACAGGTGGGTGGCGCCGGACGCCATCAGCAGGATCTTGTCCTTGGGCTTGAGCACGCCGTTGATGATGCGCACCAGCATGACCACGCCGACGTAGTTGTCGAACCACGAATCGATGATCAGCGCCTGCAGCGGCGCATCGGGATTGCCTTCGGGCGCGGGGACGCGGGCGACGATGGTTTCAAGGATTTCGTCGATGCCCATGCCGGTCTTGGCGCTGGCCAGCACGGCGTCCGAGGCGTCGATACCGATGACGTCCTCGACTTCCTGGCGGGCGCCTTCAGGATCGGCCTGCGGCAGGTCCATCTTGTTCAGCACGGGCACGACTTCCACGCCCAGCTCGATCGCGGTGTAGCAGTTGGCCACCGTCTGCGCTTCCACGCCCTGCGATGCGTCCACCACCAGCAGCGCGCCTTCGCAGGCGGACAGGGAGCGGCTCACCTCATACGAGAAGTCCACGTGCCCCGGCGTGTCGATCAGGTTCAGGTTGTAGACCTTGCCGTCCTGCGCCTTGTAATGCAGGGCGGCCGTCTGGGCCTTGATGGTGATGCCGCGCTCGCGCTCGATTTCCATGGAATCGAGGACCTGCGCCGACATCTCGCGATCCGCCAGTCCGCCGCAGCGCTGGATCAGGCGATCGGCCAGGGTCGACTTGCCGTGATCGATGTGGGCAATGATGGAAAAGTTGCGGATATGCTGCATGCTTGAATTTATAAGGGACGGAACAGACGGCACACTGCCGGGAGACATCGCCGCCGGAATGTGCACGGCCGACGTGTGAGGCGCTGACGGGCAATGCCCGGACAAAACTGAGGGGGCGCCATGCGCCCCCTCTTGCGGCAACCAGCCATTTTAGCCGGTCTTGAGCCATTTTTTTTGCCCGGGGCGCGCCCTGGGACAAAAAGCGCCCTGGGGTGACCGCACCTGGCGGCTTTCCGCCATGCCTTGCCTGGCCGCGGCGCCGGGCGGGCGCCGGCCAGTCCGGGCCGTCATCACTTGGACGCAGGCACCGCTACCCATTGCGTCTGGTCACCGCGGCGCACCAGGAGGCCCGTCGCGCGGCTCTTGTCCAGCTTGGCGACCAGTTCGCCGAACTGCTTGGCGCCGGTCACGTCGGTGTCGTTCAGCGCCAACACGATGTCGCCTTCCTGCAGGCCAGCCTTGGCGGCCGCGCCGTCAGCAACCTTCACCTGGACGCCGCCCTTGATGCGCAGCTTCTTCTGGGTATCGGCGGGCACGTCGATCACGCCCAGACCCAGCGCGTTGGTGACCTCGGGCTCAGGCGCCGGCTTCTTGCCGGCGGCGGCTGCCTTCTCGGTCGGGATCTCGCCGACCTTGACCGACAGCGTCATGCTCTTGCCCTTGCGCCAGACTTCCATGTCGGCGCGCGTTCCCGGCTTGGTCTCGCCGACGATGCGCGGCAGGTCGGACCAGCGCTTGATCGGTTCCTTGTTGAACTTCAGGATCACGTCGCCCGGCTGCACGCCCGCCTGTTCGGCAGGACCCTCGGCTTCGACGCTGCTGACCAGCGCGCCTTCGGCCTTGGGCAGGCCGATGGCTTCGGCCACATCCTTGCCGACTTCGCCGATCTGCACGCCAACCCGGCCACGCGTGACCTTGCCCGTCGTGCGCAACTGGTCGACCACGCGCATGGCTTCGTCAATCGGAATGGCCAGCGAAATACCCATGAAGCCGCCGCTACGCGAGATGATCTGGGAATTGATGCCCACGACCTCGCCGTCCAGGTTGATCAGCGGGCCGCCCGAGTTGCCGGGGTTCACCGCGACGTCAGTCTGGATGAATGGCAGGTACTCGCCGGTATCGCGGCCGATGGCGCTGACGATGCCGGAAGTGACGGTGGAATCCAGGCCGAACGGCGAGCCGATGGCGAGCACCCACTGCCCCTTCTTGAGCTTCTTGGGATCGCCGATCACGAGCGGCGTCATGTCCTTGGCTTCGATCTTGATGAGCGCCACGTCGGTGCGCTCGTCCGTGCCGATGACCTTGGCCTTGAACTCGCGGCCGTCGGTCAGGGTGACATAGATGTCCGTCGCATCCACAACCACGTGATTGTTGGTCAGGATGTAGCCGTCAGCCGACACGAAGAAGCCCGAGCCCACACCGCGCGGTACGGTGCGCTCTTCAGGCGGCGTCGGTTGCGGACGCTGCCGCGGATTGGGCGATTGCTGGCCGGGCGGCTGGAATTCGGGACCGAAGAACCAGCGGAACAGTTCGTAGGGATCGCTGCCGCCAGGACCATTGCCGCCGCCGCGCACGGGAACCGTGGCGGTCGTGCGGATGTTGACGACGGCCGGATCGGCCTTTTCAACGATGGCCGTGAAGTCGGGCAATCCGACCGCGGCAGGCGCCGTCTGCGCCACCGTTATCGGCACGTAGGCGGTGGACAGCATTGTCCCCGCCGCGACAGCCGCCAGAAAGCGCCGGAAAAAAGCGTTCGAGACCGTCATTGCTTTCATATGTCACTCCGAAATTGCTGCTTGCGGAACGGCGGGATTTATTTGGCCCCGCCCTCCGCGGGTGCGGGTGCGGGTGCGGCTGCCGCGGGTGCGGGTGGCACGTACTCGGTGGCCTGCGCAAGTTGTTCCAGCGTGGCGGCGGGCACTTCGCCTACCGCGGTCAGCCAGAAGTCCGCAATGCGCGCGCCATAAACATTGATCGCGCCGCGCTGGGACGCGCCGTGCGCGGGCTGGTTGTTGCGCTGGCTGTCATAGGGCTCGATGAAGACCGAGATCGCTGCCAGGCCGTCGGACAGCACCATCTGGCTGACCGGCAATCCGCGCTTCATGGCGCGCGATACCTGCATGATCGTCTTGAAGCCGTTGGGCGCCGGAATGCGCCAGCCCTGCGCCGCAAGGTCCACGGGCTGCATGCTGGCCTCGAGCACCTTCCAGTCTCGGGTGTTCCAGCGCGAGGACAGCGACTGCGGATCCACTTCGGAACCGAGCCGCAGCGAAGTAAACGACACCTGCTCGACCACGCCGCGCGCGGCGTTCAGCGTCTGGGCTTTCAGCAGCAGATTGGTTTCGACGTCCGCGCACAGACGATAGCCGTAGCGCAGCTTGTCCAGCGGCTCGATCGTGATGAGCCGGCATTCGCGGCCCGCGACGCGGTGCGGCGTGGGTTCGGTGCGGATCTTGTAGTGTTCCGACAGGTTGGCCGGATCGCCCAGCAGCAGACCGGGGAAGCGATCGCCACGGCGGCGCTCCACAAGCACGGTCTTGCGTTCAGGGATCAGACACTGCACGTCGTCGTTGTGACGCAGGTACTCGCGCGGCTGACCGTCCAGGATCTCGAGGCGTTCGCGCTCGCCGGTGCCGTCAAGAACGTGCACGAGGCGCGAGGACTGGATGACGTCGCCTTGCTGATACATGAAGACGCCAGCGTAGTCCTGCTTGCGCGCGGCCTGCTGAATACGCGTGAGAAGCTGCACGACATCTTCGGTCTGGCCGGCCGGCGTCGCGCCAGCAGCGGCCGCGGGACCGTGCGCGGCAAGGAAAGCAGTCAGGAGCGTGGCGGCGAACCAGCCGGCGCGGTGAGCCTGCCACGAAGCGGCACGTCCCAGCACCGGCCAGCGTGATGGAAGCACAAGCGCCATCAACGTCCCGCTCCGACATCGAACGACACCTGACGGACCGCGCTGGGGCCGGCCATCTGGCGATGGGCCTCCAGGTAGTCACGCAGGCCCGAGTCGTCGGAGGCCGAGGCCGGCGAGCTGGCATCGGCCAGCACGCGCACATCCGTCGCGGGCGAGCCGGTGACGTACGGCTGCGCCACCCACGCGACCGTTGCCACCGCGGCGGCGACGGCCAGGCCGGACAGGCCCATGCGCAATGGCGAGCGGCGCCGAGGCGCCGCTACGATGGGCAATTCCGCGTCCAGCGCGCGCGCCAGGCGGGCCGAGAAGGCCGCGCTGGGCGTCAGCGCCAGATCGGAATTGCGCAGGGAATCACCAATCAAGTGATAGGTGTCCCAGGTCTGACGTCCCTCTTTGGACAACAGACTGGGAAGAATATCGTCGGAATCTTCTCCGTCCATCCAGGCGGAAACCGATTCCTCCCAGGAGGACTCGGTGATCTCAACGGATTTGGCTGCTGTTTGCATGACTGCCACTCCTTACCAGCGACGCTCGACATCGGTGTCGAGCAATGGACGCAACTTCGTGGCAATGGCTTCACGCGCACGAAAAATGCGGGAGCGCACCGTACCGATCGGGCAGTCCATGCTCTGGGCGATGTCTTCGTAACTCATACCTTCGATTTCACGCAGGACAATTGCGGTGCGCAATTCTTCAGGCAAACCCTCAATGGCCGCGTTCACCGTCTCGGCGATTTCGCGGCTGGCAACCATGGATTCCGGCGTGCTTATATCCGTTAGGTTGTCGGTTTCGTTAAAAGTTTCACCGTCTTCCGTTTCAATCGCATTGGGTGCGCTAGGGCGCCGTCCCTGCGAGGCGAGCCAGTTGCGCGCGGTATTGATGGCGATGCGATACAGCCACGTATAGAAAGCGCTTTCCCCCCGGAACTGGGGCAAGGCGCGGTAGGCCTTGATGAAGGCCTCCTGCGCCACATCCTCGATTTCGGAGGGATCGCGGATCATCCGGGCCAACAGGCGGAGGATCTTGCGCTGGTACTTCAGCACCAGGAGATCAAATGCCTTCTTGTCGCCCCGCTGGACGCGCGCGACAAGCTCGGCGTCGACTTCGCGCTCGCTCATGCGGCCTCCCGCATAAGACGCGCCGGGCGTGCCTGCCGCGCCGTGCCCGCGACGAGGCGCAGACGGCGCCAGGATTCGGGTCGCAGCGAGTGCTTCCAGACGGTGAGGGTGATTTTGCTAGTGGTAAAGGCCGTACTCCCGGTGGGCAAGGGCTGCAGGATAAGCGTCAGCCACGCTGGACCCCGTTGCTGGTCCAGCAGCAGCGCGTCTTGCCAGCCTTGCGGCCGGCGTAGCTGCCAAGGGCCAGCCCCGGTCGCGGTACGTAGCGCCGTTACCGGGGACGGGGTGTTCCGTGCCGAGTGTAACAGCCCGGCCAGAAGGAACAGAAGGGCGAGCAGCGCGGCCGCCGTCCCGGCGTGACCGTGCCAGGAAGCGGCGGTCAGCACGCTGGCCGCGGCGGCGGCCAGCGCCATCCCCAAGAGCGCAACAGCGCCCCTGGGCTGCGAGACAGGTACGCAGAACGACCAACGCCCCCCGGCCAAGCCTTCCAAATCAGACCCGGCGAACGGCCATCGAGCCGTTGGTGCCGCCAAAGCCGAACGAATTGGACAAGCCCACGTCGATCTTCATCTGCCGCGCTTCGTTCGCGCAGTAATCCAGATCGCATTCCGGATCTTGATTGAAGATGTTGATCGTCGGAGGCGAGACCTGGTTGTACACGGCCAAGGTCGTGAACACGGCTTCGATGCCGCCGGCCGCGCCCAACAGGTGGCCGGTCATCGACTTGGTCGAGTTGACCACCAGCTTCTTGGCGTGGTCGCCGAACGCCAGTTTCAGCGCGTCGGTTTCGTTCTTGTCGCCCAGCGGGGTGGACGTGCCATGCGCGTTGACGTACTGGACGTCTTCGGGATTCAGGCCGCCGTTGCGCAGCGCGTTGATCACGCCGCGGCGCGGGCCGTCCTTGTCCGGTGCGGTGATGTGGTGGGCATCGGAGCTCATGCCGTAGCCAGCCAGTTCACCGTAGATACGCGCGCCGCGCTTCTTGGCGTGCTCGTACTCTTCCAGAACCAGGACACCAGCGCCCTCGCCCAGCACAAAGCCGTCGCGGTCGCGGTCCCAGGGACGCGATGCGGTCTGAGGATCATCGTTACGGGTCGACAGCGCGCGCATGGCGGCAAAGCCACCGATGCCCAGCGGCGACACGGTTGATTCGGCGCCGCCGGCGACCATGACGTCGGCATCGCCGTACTCGATCAGGCGTGCGGCATCGCCAATGCAATGCAGGCCGGTCGTGCAGGCCGACACCACGGCGTAGCTGGGGCCCTTCATGCCATAGGCGATCGACAGATGCCCGGAAATCAGGTTGATCAGCGAACCCGGCACGAAGAACGGCGAGATGCGCCGAGGTCCCTTGGCCAGGTACTCGACCTGGGTTTCCTCGATGCGCGGCAGACCGCCGATACCGGACCCCACGATCACGCCGATACGCTCGGCGTTTTCTTCGGTGACTTCCAGGCCGCAATCGCGCCAGGCCTGCATTCCGGCAGCCAGGCCGTAATGGATGAACGTATCCATCTGGCGGGCTTCCTTGGCCGAAATAAAGGTACTGATGTCGAAGTCTTTGACTTCGCCAGCAATGTGAGTGGTGATGGCCGAGGGATCGAAACGGGTGATGCGGCTGATGCCAGAACGTCCGTTGACGATATTGTCCCAAGCGGTGGTCAGATCATTTCCTACGGGGGAAACGATACCCAGGCCGGTGATGACGACACGTCGCTTCACGGATGACTCCTCAAACAGACAAAAGAAAGGCGGTTTTCGGGATGCGCTGCGCGTGTGGACCACATGAAGGCAGGTGAGGCATTACAACGCCCGACCTGCCGGTGGACCACACGGCACTCCAGAAACCGCCCTGATTCCAGGTTGGCCGACAAAATCGGGCAACCAGGACGATATAGGCTGAGCTTACTGCTTACCGTGCGAATTGATGTAGTCAATCGCTTGTTGCACGGTCGTGATCTTTTCGGCCTCTTCGTCGGGGATCTCGGTCTCGAATTCGTCTTCGAGGGCCATGACCAGTTCGACCATGTCGAGCGAATCGGCACCGAGGTCGTCAAGGAAGGAGGACTCGTTCTTGATCTCGGCTTCGTTGACGCCAAGTTGTTCAGCGACGATCTTCTTGACGCGCTGTTCGATGCTTTCCATGCAGATCTCCAATTGGGAAAAATCCCGCGAATTATAGCCAAGCGCGGAGTGATGCAACGCCTGACCGTGACAAAAATAACACCGCGCATTTGTTCTGTCGCCGAGACCGGCGCAGGATGACCATGTGCGGCGTTTCCGGAGAATCGCGCGCCGCCTTGCCGGTTGCCCGGCGGCGGCGCGTGATTCGTGATTTATTGCATGTACATCCCGCCGTTGACGTGCAGGGTGGTGCCGGTAATGTAACCCGCCTGAGGCCCGGACAAAAAGGCCACGGCATGCGCAATGTCAGACGGCGAGCCCAGACGGCCCAGCGGAATCTGTTGCAGCAGCGCCGCCGTCTGGTTTTCGCCCAGGGCACGCGTCATGTCGGTGTCGATGAAGCCGGGCGCCACGCAGTTCACGGTGATGTTGCGGCTGCCCAGTTCACGCGCCAGCGCACGCGCCATGCCCGCCACGCCAGCTTTTGCGGCTGCGTAATTGGCTTGGCCCGCGTTGCCGCTGGAACCCACAACGGACGTCACGTTGATGATGCGTCCCCAACGGGCCTTCATCATGCTGCGCAGCACGGCGCGCGACAGACGGAAGACCGAGGCCAGGTTGGTGTCGATAACGGCTGACCAGTCGTCGTCCTTCATGCGCATCGCCAGCGTATCACGGGTGATGCCGGCGTTATTGACGAGGATGTGCGGACCACCGCCTTCCTTGCCCAGCGCGTCGATCAACGCATCGCAGGCAGCGGCGTCGGTCACGTCCAGCACCACGCCGCGGCCACCCGACGGCGCCAGCGCTTCGGTGATGCCAGCCGCGCCCGATTCGGACGTGGCGGTGCCGACGACGGTTGCGCCGCGCGCGGCCAGTTCCAGGGCGATCGCCCGGCCAATGCCGCGGGTCGCGCCCGTGACGAGCGCGATCTTGCCCTGCAATTCGGTCGAGGTGTTGTCCATTGATCAGTTTCCGTTGACGGCAGCCAAAGCCGCTTCCAGCGAAGCAGGATCGGTGATGGCCAGGCCGGTGAGTTCGGGGTCGATTCGCTTGGTCAGGCCAGCAAGCACCTTGCCCGGACCGCATTCGATGACGTGCGTGACGCCTTGCGCCTTCATGGCGCGCAGGGTTTCGACCCAGCGCACAGGATGCCACGCCTGACGCACCAGCGCATCGCGGATGGCGTCGGGGTCGGTGGGCGAAGCCACATCGACGTTGTTGATGACCTGCACTTGAGGCGCGGACACGGCGGCGCCAGCGAGCGCGCCAGCCAGCACATCGGCGGCGGACTTGAGCAGGCTGGAATGGAACGGCGCGGACACGGGCAGCAGCAAGGCGCGCTTGGCGCCGGCGGCCTTGGCCAGTTCGCAGGCGCGCTCGACCGCGGCCTTGTGGCCGGCGATCACGACTTGCGCGGGCGCATTGAAGTTGACGGCTTCGACCACTTCGCCTTGCGCGGCTTGCGCACACGCGGCGCGCACGGCATCGTCGTCCAGGCCCAGGATGGCGGCCATGGCGCCCGTGCCGACCGGCACGGCGGCCTGCATGGCGTCGGCGCGCACGCGCACCAGGCGCACGGCGTCTTCCAGCGCCAGCGAACCAGCGGCGGTCAGCGCCGCGTACTCGCCCAGGCTGTGGCCAGCCACGACATCAGGCTTGCGGCCGCCCGCGGCGATCCAGGCGTTGTAGAAGGCGACGCCGGCGGTCAGCATGGCCGGCTGCGTGTTGGTGGTCAGATTGAGCTGTTCGACGGGACCCTGCGCGATCAGCGCGCCCAGGTCCTGCCCCAGGGCCTGCGAGGCCCGCGCCACGGTGTCGGTGACCGCCGCCACGCCGGACCAGGCGTCCAGCATGCCGACGGCTTGCGAACCCTGACCAGGAAAGACAAAAGCGATTTTCATGATTGAGCGTGTGGTTTGATTCAGTGTCTGTGTGGAATGCCAGGCGCGCTCTCAGGCCGCCCGCGGCACACATGCCGCCGCGGCCAGGGCACGCCCTTACATGCGAGCCAGTACCGAGCCCCAGGTGAATCCGCCGCCCACGCCTTGCATCAGGATGAGCTGACCCGGCTTGACGCGGCCGTCGCGGCGCGCCGCATCGAGCGCCAGCGGCACACTGGCCGCGGACGTGTTGGCGTGGCTGTCGACGGTGATGACGACCTTCTCGACGGGCACGTCCAGCTTGCGGGCCAGGAAATTCAGGATGCGCACATTGGCCTGATGCGGGATCAGCCAATCGACGTCGGCAACGGTGAGACCAGCTTCGGCGCAGGTGTCGCGCGCGGAGCGGTCCAGCACGGTGACGGCCTGCTTGAAGACGGCCTGGCCGTCCATGCGCAGGAAGGGATCGCCCGTCACGTCGCCGTAGGCCACGTTGCCCGCGGCGCTGAGGATCTTCATCTGGCTGCCGTCGGCATGCAGTTGCGCGGCCATGATGCCAGGCGTGTCGGAGGCCTTGAGGACCACCGCGCCGGCGCCGTCGCCAAACAGCACGCAGGTGCTGCGATCATTCCAGTCGAGGATGCGCGAGAACACTTCGGCGCCGATCACCAGCGCGCAGCGCGCGCGGCCCGCGCGGATGAAGCTGTCGGCGGTGGTCAGCGCGTAGACGAAGCCGCTGCACACGGCCTGCACGTCGAACGCGGCCGAGCCCTTGGCGCCGAGGTTGGCCTGCACCAGGCAAGCCGTGCTGGGAAACACGAAATCGGGGGTGGACGTGGCCACGATGACGAGGTCGACTTCGGAAGCATCGACGCCCGCATCGGCCAACGCCCGGCGCGAGGCCTCGGTGGCCAGCTGGCTGGTGGTCACGCCACGCTCGGCCAGATGGCGCTGACGGATGCCCGTGCGCTCGACAATCCATTCGTCTGAGGTGGCGATGTCGCGCGTCGCCAGTTCCGCAGCCAGTTCGTCATTCGAAACCACGCGTTCCGGCAGGAAGCTGCCGGTGCCCGCGATCACGGAGTATTTCATTGCGGTATCCATCAAGCGGTATCCCCAGCCACGTTGGGCGACGCCGCCGAAGGGCGATCGCCGGATTGAACGCGCTTGGTAATTTGGGCGACCGTCTGCGCGGTGCGCTCCAGCAGTTTACTCACTACGGCTTCGCGGGCGCGTTGCAAGGCAAAACCGAAGGCGTAAACGTCCGCGGAACCGTGGCTTTTGATAACCACGCCACGCAAGCCGAGCAAGGCCGCGCCGTTGTAGCGGCGGTTGTCCACGCGGTTGCGCAGGCGGTTCAGCACAGGCTTGGCCACCGCGCCGGCGATCAGCGTGATCAGATTGCGCTTGAACTCTTCGCGAATGATGCTGGACAGCATCTTCGCCAGTCCTTCCACGGACTTGAGCACGACGTTACCGACAAAGCCGTCGCAGACGACGACGTCGACCGTGCCCTTGAAGATGTCATTGCCTTCGACGTTGCCGTAGAAGTTCAACGGGCTGCCGCGCAGAAGCTCGGCGGCTTCCTTGACGACTTCGTTGCCCTTGATGACTTCTTCGCCAATGTTCAGCAAGCCCACGGTGGGGTTCTCGCGGTGGTCCACCGCCTGCGACAGCGCGGCGCCCATGATGGCGAATTGCAGCAGGTGCTCGGCCGAGCAGTCCACGTTCGCACCAAGGTCCAGCACCGTGGTGGCGCGGCCCGTCTGGTTCGGAATGGACGTGGCGATCGCCGGGCGGTCGATGCCGTCCAACGTCTTGAGCACATAACGTGAAATGGCCATCCAGGCGCCGGTGTTGCCCGCGGAAACGCAGGCGTCCGCCCGCCCATCCTTGACGGATTGGGCAGCGAGGCGCATGGAGGAGTCTTTTTTGCGGCGCAGGGCGACCTCGACCGGGTCGTCCATGGTGACGACTTCGGAAGCCGCCACGATCTCAATGCGATCGCGCGCCACGTTGCGGTGCTCGGAGAGCGCCGCTTCGATAGCGTCGGGAAGCCCGACCAGCAATAGCCGGGTGTCCGGAAATTGCCGGGCGAACTCGATCGCAGCCGGAATCGTGACGGGCAGACCGAAGTCTCCGCCCATACAGTCTATGGCGATGCGTATCACGGGTGCCAGGTATCAGCGCTCAGCCGAAATGGTCCGAGTACGAGTTCGGCCCGGGGGCCTTATTCGTCGGCCTTGGTCTTCAGGACCTTGCGGCCACGGTAGAAGCCGTTGGGGCTGATGTGGTGACGCAGGTGCGTTTCACCGGTGTTGGGCTCGATGGCGGTCGACGGGGCCACCAGAAAATCGTGCGAACGGTGCATACCGCGCTTGGAGGGGGACTTCTTGTTTTGTTGAACGGCCATGATGACTCCTAGAAACGGGGCGCATTGTACGCGATGCGGCCCGATGTTGATCTCAATCTTTGTGCTTCAGTTGTTCCAGCACCGCAAACGGCGACGGACGCTTGACAGCGGGCTCCTCTTCAGGAGCTTCGCTGGCCTTGGCCTGCGCGCCCGGGCATACATCATGCTTGGGCACATACGGAATGCTCAGAATGAGCTCATCTTCGATCTGGGCCAACAGATCAAAATGATGCGAACCCACCACCTTTTCAGGCAGCTGGGCCACAGAATCCCTTCCTACGCCTTCGTCGTCCTCGTCGTCGTCATCGTCGCCTTGATCGGCAAAGGAATGATCATCGTCGAGGTCGTCTTCGGATTTGACCAGTTGCAGCACGACTTCGCTGTCGACCGGATACGCAAACGGCGCATTGCACCGCTGGCACACAACCACCGGATTCGCCTTCACGTGCAGCCGCAGAATCGACTGGCCCATCAGCAAGCCGATCTTGCCTTCTTCGCCTTGTACGGACCAGTTCACAAGTCCGGCTTCACCCAGCGGTTGCTCGGGCAAGCCCTCGACCACACGGGCAAGTCGCGCCAAGGCGATCGTGCCGTGCGCACTTTTACCCAGACGGGCAAAGGCAAAGGCGTCGATGCGTTTGACGTTAGCACTCACGTCAGCATCCCCGTCAGCTTTCACGTCGGCATTCACACCAGCACCGGCCGATCCGTCCGCGCGGCGACTCGCATCGCCAAGCTTTCCCTTCGGTGTCATGTTGATGTTCCTGCAAAAATGCCGCAAAACGTTAGATAATACTGTGACTTACGTATTACCGTCAAATGCCGCATGCCCCACAAGCCTAGTCTGATCCTCGCATCCAGCTCGAAATACCGCAAAGAACTGTTGTCGCGCCTGCGCCTGCCCTTTATCGCGATTTCCCCAGATGTAGACGAAACGCCACACCCCGGCGAAACCCCCGAGGCGCTGGCGCTGCGCCTGTCCGTTGCCAAGGCAATGGCGGTGGCTGCAACGCATCCGGGCAATATCGTGATCGGCTCTGACCAAGTGGCCACCGTGGACGGCGCCCCCATCGGCAAGCCGGGCGACTTCACGCGGGCCCAGGCGCAACTGCGCGCGCTGTCGGGCCAGATGGTGGAATTTCACAGCGCGCTGGCCGTGACGGACGGCCAGCGGGTGGAAAAGGCCGACATTGTGACGCGCTGCCGGTTCCGCCACCTGCCTGACCATGCCATTGACGCCTACCTGCGCGCCGAAGAGCCTTACGATACCGCAGGCAGCGCCAAGGCGGAAAGCCTGGGCATTGCCCTGATGGAAAGCATACAAAGCGACGATCCCACCGCCATCATAGGCCTGCCGCTGATCGAATTGACGCGCATGCTGGCAACTTTCGGACTGGATCCGCTCGACGCCCCGGGAGCGCCCGCATGACCGGCGCCCTGCACCTGATTCCCGTCAGCCTGGGCGACGCCCCGCCCGAACGCTGGCTGCCCGCCGACGTGCGCGCGCTGGCCGGCCGGCTGGACACGTACATCGCCGAAAACGCCAAGACGGCCCGCGCCTTCCTGAAGCTCATCGGCACCACCCGGCCGTTGCAGGAAATCACCATCCACACGCTGACGGACAAGGCCGACGCCGCGCAGATCAAGGCCTGGCTGGACCCCGCGAAGCGCGGGGCGGAGATCGGCCTGGTTTCCGAGGCCGGCTGCCCCGCCGTCGCGGACCCCGGCGCCAAGGTCGTGGACGCGGCGCATCGCCTGGGGATCCCCGTCAAACCATGGGTGGGCCCCTCTTCCATCCTGCTGGGCCTCATGGCCAGCGGCCTGGACGGGCAGCGCTTCGCCTTTCATGGCTATGCGCCCGTCGAGCCCGGCGAGCGCGCCAAGCAGTTGCGCGCCTGGGAGCAGCACTCGGCCCGCCACAATCAGACCCAGCTTTTGATCGAGACCCCCTACCGCAACGCCGCAATGTTCGCCACGCTGATCGCAACGCTGAAGGGCGACACCAAGCTGTGCGTGGCGCGCTCAATGACGACGGCGGACGAATGGGTGGTCACGCACACGGTGGCCGACTGGAAGAAGCTGCCGGCGCCGCAGTTGGACAAGTTGCCGACGCTGTTCCTGTACCTGGCCCGTTGACCATGATCCGCCTCTTTTCCACGCTGCTTGCCGCGGCGGTCCTGGCGGGCTGCGCGGCGCGCGGCCCCGCCGGCCTGAACCTGGACACCTCGATCACCGCCGCCAGCCAGAGCAGCCGGGTGCGGTCCGTGGTCGTGCACTACACGACGGTCGACGACGCCGAGTCGCTGCGCCTGCTCTCCAAGGGCAAGGTCAGCGCCCATTACCTGCTGGACCTGGACGGTCGCGCCTATCGGCTGGTCGACGAAAACCGCGCCGCCTGGCACGCCGGGGCCAGTTCCTGGTACGGCAACGTCGCGATGAACAGCACCTCGATCGGCATCGAGATCGTCAATCCGGGCTGGACCGAAGGCAGCAACGGCGAGCGCGTCTGGCACGCCTATGACGATCGCCAGGTCCAGGCGCTGACCATCCTGCTGCGCAACATCATCCGCCGGCACGATATCGTCCCGGAGAACGTAGTCGGCCACAGCGATATCGCGCCGCAGCGCAAGGTGGATCCCGGCCCCCTGTTCCCATGGAAGACGCTGGCGGACGCGGGCATCGGGCGTTGGTACAACGAAGAGGGCGCGGCCCGGCACCTGGCGCGCCTGCAGGTCGAGGGCGTGCCGGACGTCGCGTGGTTTCAGAAACAGCTGCAGCGGCTGGGCTATGCCAGCCCGCAGGACGGCACGCTGGACCGCGCGACGATCAATACGCTGGCCGCGTTCCAGATGCACTACCGCCCTGCCCTGCACGACGGCCAGCCGGACGCGGAAACCGCGGCCATCATGCTGGCCATGCCCTAGGCGACGCGGCGTACGGGTGCAGAGGCGCGAGTGCGCACTGGTGAACTACGCCCGCCGCCGCCACCAGGCGACGATGCGCCAACCCAGCAGCACCGCCAGCACCGCGGCGTAGATCGCGGGTTCCGACAGGTCATTCTTGCCGGCCTTGTGCCACCAGTAGTGCAGGATGGCCAGCAGACCGATGGCATAGATAGCCCGATGCAGGGTCTGCCAGCGCTTGCCCAGCCGGCGCATCGCCCACTGCGTGGAGGTGACGGCCAACGCCGTCATCAGCACGAACGCCGAAAATCCCACCATGATGAAGGGTCGTTCGACGATGTCACGCACCATTTCGGCCGGATCGAAGCCTCGATCCCACCACACCCACGCCATGAAGTGCAGCGCCGCGTAAAAGAACGCGAACAGCCCGCACATGCGCCGCACGCGCACCAGTGCGGGCTGGCCTGTCAGCCGCCGCAGCGGAGTGACAGCCAGCGTAACCAGCAGGCACACCAGCGCCCATGTGCCAGACGAACGGGTCAGGAATTCGACGGGATTTGCGGTGAGCCCGTCGTGCGTACCCAGCCAGATCCAGCGCGCGAATGGCGCCAGGCCCAGCAGAAAGAGCAGCGGCTTGAAGCGTCCAACCGTCCGGGCCGACCACTGTGCCTTCCGGGGAGCCGCAGCCGGGGCCGCGCGAGGAGCGACGGACATGAATCCGCGCCTCAGTAATTGGCCTTCAGGTCCATGCCCTGATAAAGCGACGCCACCTGATCGCCGTAGCCGTTGAACATCAACGTCTTGCGCTTGGGCGTGAACAGGCCGTCCTCACCGATGCGGCGCTCGGCGGCCTGGCTCCAGCGAGGATGCGCGACGTTGGGGTTCACATTGGCGTAGAAGCCGTACTCCTGTGGTGCGGACTTGACCCAGGACGTGACAGGCGGCTTTTCGACCAGCCGGATCTTTACCAGCGACTTGCCGGATTTGAATCCGTACTTCCACGGCACAGCCAGCCGCAGCGGCGCGCCGTTCTGGTTGGGCAGCACGCGCCCATAGACTCCAAAGACCAGCATCGACAGCGGATGCATGGCCTCATCGAGGCGCAGCCCCTCCACGTACGGCCACTCGAGAATGGCGGCGCGTACGCCCGGCATGTTTTCCCGCTGAACCGCAGTGACAAACTCGACGTACTTGGCGTTGCCGTTCGGCTCCACCTGCTTGAGCACCTCTGACAGCGAATAGCCCACCCACGGAATGACCATGGACCAGCCTTCCACGCAGCGCAGGCGGTAGACGCGGTCTTCCATCGGCGCGAGCTTGAGCAGGTCTTCGATGGTGAACGTGCGCGGCTTATTGACCTCGCCCTCGACACTCACCGTCCACGGCCGAGTCTGCAACTTACTGGCATTTTTGGCCGGTTCACCCTTATCTACGCCGAACTCGTAGTAATTGTTGTAGGACGTGATGTCCGCAAGGGACGTCTGCTTGTCCATGACGCTGAACGCGGGATTGGACTTTCCGGGCAGCGCGCCGGCCTCCTGCGCGTGGGCGGTGCGCGTGGCCCAGCCCGGCAGTCCAGCAGCGGCCGCGGCCGCGCCGGCGCGCAGCATCAGCTCGCGGCGTGATCGCCACACGGTTTCGGAAGTGATTTCGGACGGCAGGAAGTCATCGGGCTTGCGTATCAGCATCGTAATCTCCGGTATGGCGCCCGCTCAATGAGCGAGCGCCTGCGTCAACCATGGACGCTGGACAGCCCTATGTTATTCCGCCGCGTTCGCGCTGACTCGGGGCAGCAGCCATTCACGCACCAGCGGCACGGTGTCGAGCACCGCTTGCGGGGCACACCCCTGAAGCTCCTTCAAGGTGTGTGCACCGTAGGTGACGCCAAGACCGTGAACACCCGCATTGCAGGCCATCTGCAGGTCGTGCGAGGTATCTCCCACCATGATGACCCGCGACGGATCGACGTCCAGTTCCTGCATAAGTTCGTGCAGCATGGCGGGATGCGGCTTGCTGAAGGTCTCGTCGGCGGTGCGGGTGGCGGCAAACAGCGGACCGAGGCCGGTCGCGGCCAGCGCGCGCGTCAGACCGACGCGGCTCTTGCCCGTGGCAACGGCCAGCCGCACATTCTGGTTGGCCAGATCGGCCAGCAGCTCGTTGATGCCGTCAAACAGGCGCAATTCGGGATCGCGCAGCAGGTAGTGGGTGCGGTAGCGCTCGAGGAAGCGCGGCAGCATGGCCTGCGTCAATTCGGGGACGGCACGGCGCAACGCGCTTTCAAGCGAGAGGCCGATGACCCAGCTTGCCTCGGACGCGGACGGCACCGCCAGATCCAGATCGCGGCAAGCGCCCTGGATGGCGGCCACGATGCTATGTGTGGAATCCATCAGGGTGCCATCCCAGTCAAAGACGACCAGCGAATACGACATATCAGGCAGACTCCAGTGTTTTCAGTATGTTCCGGCAAGCGGGCGGCAGCTCGGCGGTCAGTGTCATGACCTCGCCCGTCAGGGGGTGAGGCAGGGTGAGGCGGTGGGCGTGCAGGAACATGCGGTTGAAGCCCTGCCGCGCAAACTGCGCACGCACCTCGTCGTGGCCGTACTTGTCGTCCCCGACGATGGGAAAGCCGCTGGCGGCCAGATGGACCCGGATCTGGTGGGTGCGTCCGGTGCGCAGCTCGGCGTCGACCAGACTGTAACCGCCAAAGCGCTGCTTCAGCGTGACAATCGTGTGCGCCGTCTGCCCGTCCGGATCCACCTTGACGCGGCGCTCGCCGGACTGCGTGGTCCATTTGGACAGGGACAGCTTGATGTGCTGGCGGTCGTTGACCCAATCGCCCTCGACCAGCGCGAAATAATGCTTGTCGCTCCGGCCCTCGCGCAGCATCGCGTGCAGGGCCAGCAGCGCGCTGCGCTTCTTGGCGACCATCAGCAGCCCGGAGGTTTCGCGGTCCAGCCGGTGCACCAGCTCCAGGAACTTGGCCTGCGGGCGCGCGGCGCGCAGTTGTTCGATCACGCCAAACGACACGCCGCTGCCGCCGTGGACCGCGACGCCGGCGGGCTTGTCCACGACGAGCATGGCGTCGTCTTCGAAGACGATCGGGAATTCAGCCGCGGGCACGGGCCGGGGCTTGCCGGGGTCCGGCAGGCGCAGGGGCGGAATGCGGACCACATCGCCCTCTTCAATCCGGTAATCGACCTGGATGCGTCCCTTGTTGACGCGGACTTCGCCGCCGCGGATCGCCTTGTAGATGTGCGTCTTGGGCACCCCCTTGCACAGCCGCATGAGGAAGTTGTCCAGACGCTGGCCGGCATGCTCGGCGCCCACTTCAACCATGCGGACGGCGGGGGCTGCTTTAGAGGCGGATACGGGGGAGGAAGTTTCTTTGCGCATTGCGGAAAGCGACATATAATCGGGACAGCCTTAAGGGGCTGAACAAGCCGCCTGGCGTAGAGATGCAACCAACACGCAACTCCGTCGAGCGCGCGGGCCGCCATTGTACTGCCTGCTCATTCAACCCCTGGGTCTCTTGGTCGCCGGCGCAACCGAGCCCTGCGGAATAGTGGTGTGGCATTCATCTTGCCCGCTGTTCCGGCAGGTCCGTTGCATGCCGCAAGCGGCTCTGAAGCACTGCAAGAATCGTCGCATATTTAAAGCACCAGCTGCGTGTGGGCAACCAATCCGACCGCAGCTGCCGTTCACAGCAATTTTTCCGTCAAACCACATTCAGTGAAGCTGACCCTCCTGCTGACAGAACCCCGTGCCCCACGGCACGACGTGCCCGCCTGACCCGCGGCGGATACGCCTGGGCGCCGCCCAGGTACGGTCCGCACCTTCTTGCCCGCTTCAGCCGCAGCCCGAGTGGCCCGAGGTCACGCGCCGATATCGGCGCGTCATGACAACGGAGAAACCCTCTCATGAAGCGCATGCTGTTCAATGCGACGCATCAGGAAGAATTACGCGTCGCTATCGTCGATGGGCAAAAACTCATCGACCTTGACATCGAGACTGCCGGCCGCGAACAGCGCAAAGGCAATATCTACAAAGGTGTCATCACCCGGATCGAACCCGGCCTCGAAGCGTGCTTCGTCAACTACGGCGAAGACCGCCACGGCTTTCTGCCCTTCAAGGAAGTTGCACGCAGCTTCTTCAAGGAAGGCGTCGACGTCCGCACCGCCCGCATCCAGGACGCCCTGCGCGAAGGCCAGGAACTGATCGTCCAGGTCGAAAAAGAAGAACGCGGCAACAAGGGCGCAGCCCTGACCACGTTCATCTCGCTGGCCGGCCGTTACCTGGTCCTGATGCCCAACAACCCCCGCGGCGGTGGTGTTTCGCGCCGCGTCGAGGGCGAGGACCGCCAGGAACTGCGCGACACGATGGAACAGCTCGACCTGCCGCAGGGCATGAGCATCATCGCCCGCACCGCAGGCATCGGCCGCAACGTCGAAGAACTGCAATGGGACCTGTCCTATCTGCTGCAGCTCTGGACCGCCATCGACGGCGCCGCGCGCGACAACTCCGCGCCCATCCTGATCTATCTCGAATCCAGCCTGGTCATCCGCGCGATCCGCGATTACTTCTCGCCCGAAATCGGCGAGATCCTGATCGACACCGACGAGATCGCCGACCAGGCCACCGCCTTCATGAGCGTGGTGATGCCGGACAACGTCCAGCGCGTCAAACGCTACCGTGACGACATCCCCCTCTTCTCGCGCTTCCAGATCGAACACCAGATCGAGACGGCTTACTCGCGCACGGTGCAACTGCCCTCGGGCGGCGCCATCGTGATCGACCACACCGAAGCGCTGGTTTCCGTGGACGTGAACTCGGCCCGCTCGACCCGCGGCGCCGACATCGAGGAAACCGCGCTGCGCACCAACTCGGAAGCGGCCGACGAAGTGGCCCGCCAGTTGCGCCTGCGCGACCTGGGTGGCCTGATCGTCATCGACTTCATCGACATGGAAGACAGCAAGAACCAGCGCGCCGTCGAACAGCGCCTGCGTGATGCTCTCCATTTCGACCGTGCCCGCGTCCAGATGGGCAAGATCTCGCGTTTCGGCCTGATGGAACTGTCGCGTCAGCGCCTGCGTCCGGCCCTGAACGAAGGCTCGCACATCACCTGCCCGCGCTGCAACGGCACCGGCGTCATCCGTGATGCCGAGTCCAGCGCCCTGCACGTCCTGCGTCTGCTGCAGGAAGAGGCCATGAAGGAAAACACCGCGGCGGTCCACGCCCAGGTGCCCGTCGACGTGGCCACTTACCTGTTGAACGAAAAGCGTGCCGACATCACCAAGATGGAAGCCCGCCTGAAGGTCAACCTGATGCTGATCCCCAACAAGCATCTGGAAACGCCGCATCATCACATCGAGCGCCTGCGCCACGACGATCCGCGCCTGGAAGAGCTGAAGACCAGTTTCGAACTGGTGGAAGCGCCCGCCACGGACGCGCCCTGGCAGCCGCGCGAAAACGAAATCAAGTCGCGTCCGGAAGCCCTGGTCAAGGGCATCACGCCGTCGCAGCCCGCCCCCGTCTCCACGCCGGCAGCACCGGCCGC